>NZ_JBFTJD010000025.1:0-61826 GCF_056395245.1 Arthrobacter sp. 10L430
CCAGCAGCGCCAAGAAACACTCGATGCCTGCTACGCCCGCAACCCAAACAGATACCGACACAAGCCCACCGCCCCGGGATCACCACTCACTGCCGGCATCAACAACAAAGAAACCACCCCGCTGTCACAAACAGCTTGATAAATACCGGCCCCGGGCCGGTTGTGGGCAAGAGGGCGGGTCAGGCCATGGCCGTGTGCGCCGCGCTGTGGGAGTCGATGGACTTGGCGTAGCAGTAGGAGTGCTCGACGCCGATGTAGGGGCCGAAGTTGGACACCGGTTCGAACCCGGAGTTCTCGTAGAAGTTCCGGCCGTCCGGCTGGGCCGAGCCGGCTTCGGCCGTGACGCGGGTGATGCCCTGGGCGTGGGCCTCCGCCTCGAGGGCCGCCAGGATGGAGCTGGCCACGCCGGAGCCCCGGGTGTAGGGCAGAACGTAGAGGCGCTTGATTTCGGCGGTGTTCGAATCGAGTAGCCGCAACCCTCCACAGCCCACCGGCTGGCCCGATCCCTTGTCGTACGCCACCAGGAAGACGGCGGTGTCCACCTCCGACGGCTTCGGCCCGGGCTCGTGGTCGGTGCAGCCGAAGCGGGCATCGAGTTCCGCCTGCTGCGCCGCCCGCAGATCCGCACCCACCGGGTTGGACCAGCTGACTTTCCGAATGTTGAGCCTGGGATTGGTCTGCATCTCTGCCTCGATTCGCCGAAGGGTTATGCATATCAAGCCTAGGTGGCCGCCGTTTCCGCCGTGTTTCCCGTGCGTAAGCGTCCAGAGAACAGTGCCGCAACCAGGCCGCCGGCTACCCTGCCGAGCGTCCCATCGGGTCTTCGGCAGTGGGGTCAGCCAGCGCCAGGCCGCCCACGGGGCTGGCATCCCAATGGATCAGGGTCCAGCCGGCGTCGGGATCGCCTTCCAGTGCCACAATGCCGGTGTTCGCGAGCACGTGCCGCGCCGCAAATTCCATGTCGATGTTGTCCGCCCGGAGGCCTGCCCAGACGCGGATGGCGGCCCCGTGGCTGACGATGGCCACGGCACCGGGGTCCGAGGCTCCAGCGGTCACTTTGGCGATCGCGGCATCGTAGCGCTCGAAGAACTCGTGTCCGTTCGGGCCGGCAGGCATCCGCTTGCCGAAGTCGTTGTTGGCCCAGGCGAAGACCGTCGTCATGTACCGCCGGTGAGCCTCGTGGTCCGTGAGCTTTTCAAGGGCACCGGCCTCGATTTCATGGATTCCGTCCAGCACCTTGACGTCCAGCCCGAGTTCGCGGCCCAACGGCGCCGCGGTGATCTGGGTCCGGAGCAGCGTGGAGGCGTAGAGCGCACTGATCGGCTCTTTCACAAGCGCCTTCGGCAGAGCTTCCGCCTGGCGTTCTCCCAGTTCCGTCAGCCCGGGTCCGGGGTGGGCGGTGTCCAGCTGCCCCAGCACGTTCCCGGGCGTCTCTCCGTGGCGGATGAGCAGGAGCCTCATGGTTCGCATTCCTTTTCGTCGTCGTGAAGGTGAGCGGGACACGCTGGAAAAGCGGCCGGAAACGGCAGCGGTGCCGGGCAGCGAGGCCCGGCACCGCCGTCGTACTTTATTTCAGGTGGTCCACCAGCTGGTCCGCGATGCCCGTGTACTTGCCCGGCGTCAGCGCGAGCAGGCGGGCCTCGGCCTCCGCCGACAGCCCCAGGCTCTGGACGAATTCCTGCATCCGGGCGGCGTCCACACGCTGCCCGCGGGTGAGGTCCTTGAGCCGCTCGTACGGGTTTTCCATGCCTTCGACGCCGGCAATCGCCTCGGCGCGCATGACCATCTGGATCGCTTCGCCCAGGACTTCCCAGTTGGTGTCGAGGTCCCCGGCGAGCACGTCCTCTGCCACGTCAAGGCGGTCCAGGCCCTTGGCCACGTTGGAGATCGCCAGCAGTGAGTGGCCGAATGCCACGCCGATGTTGCGCTGGCTGGAGGAATCCGTGAGGTCGCGCTGCCACCGTGAAGTAACCAACGTGGAGCCCAGCACGTCCAGGAGCCCGGAGGAGATCTCCAGGTTGGCCTCGGCGTTTTCAAAGCGGATCGGGTTGACCTTGTGCGGCATCGTGGAGGAGCCGGTGGCGCCCGCCACGGGGATCTGCGCGAAGTAGCCGATCGAGATGTAGCTCCAGATGTCCGTGCACACGTTGTGCAGGATCCGGTTGAAGCGGGCGACGTCGGCGTAGAGCTCGGCCTGCCAGTCGTGGCTTTCGATCTGGGTGGTCAGCGGGTTCCAGGTCAGGCCCAGGCCCTGGACGAACGACTTGGAGACCTGCTGCCAGTCGGCACCGGGAACGGAGGCGACGTGGGCGGCGTAGGTGCCGGTGGCACCGTTGATCTTGCCGAGATACTCGGTCTTGGCGATCCGGTCCAGCTGGCGGGTCAGGCGGTGCGCGATGACCGCGAGTTCCTTGCCCAGCGTGGTGGGCGTGGCCGGCTGGCCGTGGGTGCGGGACAGCATGGGGACGGCGCGGTTGTCCTCGGCCATCTTGCTGATCTGGGCCACGAGTGCCCGCGCGGCCGGCAGCCACACGTCCTCCACAGCACCCTTGACGCCGAGCGCATAGGAGAGGTTGTTGATGTCCTCGGAGGTGCAGCCGAAGTGCACCATGGCGGTCAGGTTCTCGATGCCGATCGCGGGAAGACGGCGGCCGATGTAGTATTCCACGGCCTTGACGTCGTGGACCGTGACGGCCTCGATTTCGGCCAGTTCGGAGACGGAGGCGGCGTCGAATTCGGTGACGATTTTGCGGAGCCGGTCCTGCTGGTCCGCGGTGAGTGAACCAGCGCCGGGAAGGACGTTGTTGCTGGTCAGGTGGATGAGCCACTCCACCTCGACGGCCACGCGGTCGCGGTTGAGGGCGGCCTCGGACAGGTAGTCAACGAGGGGCGCGACGGCGGACTGGTAGCGGCCGTCCAGTGGGCCGAGCGCAATCTGTTCCGGAGACGCGGCGAGGGCCAGGCGTCCGGAGGGCGTACGGGTATCAGCTGTGGCGGCAGTTTCAGGCATGCCCTGATTCTTTCACGAACTTCTGCGCCGGCTAAAGCGCGCGGTTCGTTGTGACTTCTCCCCAACAGGACGAGCCCAAGACGTCTGTCCACATAGCCGACGGCGGGTGTTCCGGAGCGCCGCCACGCTCCGTAGCGTCGGAGGCAGGAGGGAAAACCGGCGGGTGCCGGGTGCGGCAGAAGAAGGAGGAGTAACCGGATGAGTGCCAGCATCAGCGCGGCTGACGCCGCGGCGTGTTCATCACG
The DNA here is from genome assembly GCF_056395245.1 of Arthrobacter sp. 10L430. Classification (NCBI taxonomy): domain Bacteria; kingdom Bacillati; phylum Actinomycetota; class Actinomycetes; order Micrococcales; family Micrococcaceae; genus Arthrobacter; species Arthrobacter sp. 10L430. The sequence goes on from NZ_JBFTJD010000025.1 coordinate 3,256, forward strand.
CAGCTTTGAAGTCCAATTGCTGGCGCGGCGTTTGGAGGCGTGCGCAGGACAGGTTGAGGAGGCGCTTTCACGGCTGTCGCGCCTGCAGCTGTCTGGCTGGCAGTCACCGGCGGGCAGGGCGTTCCGGGAAAGCGCAGGACTGCAGGCCGGAGCCCTGCGCCGGGCCCGAGAGCGGATGGACTCGGCCGCTGCGTCCGTGCGAAGGCACGCCAACAATGTGTCCTTGTCCTCCCCGCGGACTGCGGCTGGCGGGTTCTGATGGTCGAACTTACGCCGTCTGAAAGTAGCGGCCCGCTGCTGCCGGTCGAGCCGGCCTCGGACGGTTTCCTTTCGGTACGCGGCGGTGTGGGCGGAATCGCATTCCAACTCGAGGAACTCTCGGCAGGGGCGACCGAGCTCAACGCCCTTGCCCGGGATCTGGCTGCCGTGGAACTGGATGCTCATAGGGTCTGGACGGCACTGGGCCCGTACCAGAATGATTCGCCGTCCAGCGGGATGGAAGCAGTCACGGGCGTCTGGGAAGGACGGCGTGCCGTCGCGGCCGTGCGCGAGGAACTGCAGGACATCGCCAGCCAGGTTCAGGCGTGCAAGCGCGACTATGAAGCCGCCGAACAGCGAAGCCTGGCCAGCCTCCGCTCCGGCATCGATGCGCTGAGGCTCCTGCCGGCTCAAATAATGGATCTGCATCTCGGCGGCCTGGGCGATCCCCTCCGCGCGGACTTTAGCAGGCTGCTGAACCGGGACAGCATGGAGGAGGTGGCGGGCAACTACGCGGTCCTCCTTGCCCTATTGGGGGTGAATTCTCCGGCCCTCCTCGGAGCCGTCACTGTGGCGGCGGCCACCGGGATGAAGGGATCCGGCGTCCCCGATGTCATCCGCATGCTTGCCGGCGGTGTGATGCCGCAACTCAGGCCGCGCCCTGTCACTGCAACAGCAGCATCCACGTCGGCGATCACCCTTGACGCTTCGCCTGCCGGCCTTCTGGCCAGGGCCGAGACCGTGGATGAGGACGGCCTCGGCAAGATCGAGATCATCAGGACGGAACAGGGCGGTCAGGAGGCTTTCATCGTCATCATTCCCGGCACGCAGCCGGGTGCCGCAGGCGGTTCCAACCCCTTCGACGAGTACGGCATCGCCGAAGGCCTGGGGTATGGCTCTGAACACACGGGGGCCGCGATCCGGGACGCACTGCGGCAGGCCGGCGCGGAGGCTGGTGACCAAGTCGTGGCCGTCGGCTACAGCCAGGGCGGAATTCACGCCATGAATCTCAGTCAAGATAAGGCTTTCCTCGCGGAATATGACCTCAAGTACGTGCTGACGGCAGGATCACCGGTAGGCGGCATCAACCCCGAGCCGGGCATTAGCACGCTGCATCTGGAACATCGTCAGGACTGGGTTCCGGGAGCGGACGGGGTGCCCAGCCCGGACACGCGGGACCGCGTTACGGTGACAGTCCAAAACCGGGTGCTGACGCCTCTGGGGGAGGAGCCCGGTCTGGGACCGGGCCACAGACTGGCCAACTATGAATCCGGCGCCAGGGCCATCTCGGAGAGCGGCGACGCGTCGCTCGTGGCGTCCACCGCCGCGCTTGCGGGCGTCGTGGGCGCTGGCGGAGCGGCAACCGCCACTCGCTTCCAGCTTGTCCGCGCACCGCAAGCGCCGGTAGCCACACGGCGGTACGTGGACCGGCGATTGCCCAAGCAAGCGGACATCCGGCCCGCCGGCGGCCGATGAACCCCTGTCATTCCGGTTTTACCGGCGGCGCGCCCCTGGGATCCTGTCGGCCACCAGGGAAATGATGGTGATGACGATCGCCGCCAGCACGGCCGTCCAGAAGAAGGAGTCAATCGTGAAATGCACCGGCGTGTAGCTGCTGATCCAGGACGTCAGGTACAGCATGGCCGCATTGATCACGATCGTGAACAGCCCGAGCGTGAGGATGGTGATGGGCAGGGACAGGAAGCTGATGACGGGCCGGACGAAGGCGTTGACCACGCCGAAAATCAGCCCGATGAACAGGTAGGCCAGGATGATGCCGATGGCGTTGGTGCCCTGACTGACACCCGTCTTGGCCACGGCCTCGGTGGTGGCCGCAGTGGAGATGTCCAGTCCGGGCAGAATCCAGCTGGCAATCCACAGCGCCAGTCCGTTGATGAGCACCCGCACGATGAAAGATCGCATGCGCCCATGCTGTCACATCGAGCTTGGAACGGGTTCGCGGGCGGAGGCCCTCCGCTTCGGGTCGCAGGACTGGGGTCCGGACGGAGCCCCGGGTGCGGCCGGAGCCGGGGCACAGAAAGGGCGAAGTAGGCTAGTTGGCATGACTTCATCAGAGACCATGGCGGGCGGCGTCAGGCCGAGACCGGTAGTTGACCGGCTGCCCCGCTACGCCGCAGGCAAGCCGCCCGTCGCCGTCGACGGGCTGGCCAGCTACAAACTGTCGTCCAACGAAAACCCGTTGCCGCCCATTCCGGCCGTCGTCGAGGCCATTGCGGCCCAGACCGACTTCAACCGCTACCCGGACCCGCTCAGCACGAAGCTCCGGACCGCGCTCGCCGAATTCCTGGACGTGCCCGCCGAGGACATCGTCACCGGCGCGGGCAGCCTCGGCGCCCTTAACCAGTTGCTGACCACTTTTGCGGGCCAGAACGACGACGGCAAGGCCGACGAAGTCATCTACGCCTGGCGGTCGTTTGAGGCCTATCCCATCTGTGTAGGTCTGGCAGGTGCCGAGAGCGTCCGGATTCCCCTCACGGCGGATGGCAGGCACGACCTCGATGCCATGGCCGCGGCCGTCACGGTGCGCACCAAGGTGATCCTGCTCTGCACACCGAACAACCCCACCGGTCCCATCCTGACGGCTGAGGAAACCGAGCGCTTCATCAACGCCGTTCCCTCAGATGTCCTGGTGGTCATCGACGAGGCTTACCAGGAGTTCGTCCGGGCGGAGAACGCCGTGGACGGCATCCGGATGTACCGGAAATACCCCAACGTCGTGGTGCTCAGGACCTTCTCCAAGGCGCACGGACTCGCGGGCCTGCGCGTCGGCTACAGCCTTTCGCAGCCTGAGCTGACCCAGCACCTGCGGGTCGCTGCCACCCCCTTCGCGGTGTCCCAGATCGCCGAGGAGGCCGCGGTGGTGTCGTTGCAGAATTTCGACCAGGTTGTAGAAAGGGTACAAAGCCTCGTGGATGAGCGGGACCGTGTGACGGCCGGCCTGCGAGCCTTGGGCTGGTTTGTGCCGGAAGCCCAGGGGAACTTCGTGTGGCTGGATCTGGGCGAGAACAGTGCTGAATTCTCCCAGTTGGCGGGGGAGCGGGCGCTTTCCGTGCGCGCTTTCGGCACCGAGGGCGTACGAGTCAGCATCGGCGAGCCCGAGGCAAACACCCGCTTCTTGGAACTCTGTGCAATCTATACAAAACCGCCACGGCGTTCCTAGCGCTTAACAAACGTCCGGGCCTACCTACGCCGGATAAAGTAAGGAACAGTAAGCCAAAAATATATGCCCCATCCGGAATGCATTCCCGATGGGGCATATATCCCAGCGACATTGCAACGCATCCGGATGCGGCAAGCAAGGAGACGGCATGGGCGCCACACATCTGCCCTCCACCGAGTTCGACGGAACAGAGGTGGACGACCAGCTAGAGGCCGAAGCCGAGGCTGCCTTGGGCGAGCCCCGGACCGAAATGGTCCAGCTGCTTGGGCCGGACGGCACACTCGGGACGGACTCCGTGTTCTCCGAGTACGCCGAAAGGCTGGATGCCGAAAAGCTTCGCGGCTTCTATGCCGACATGGCGGCCATCCGGCGCTTTGACCAGGAGGCCACGGCCCTGCAGCGCCAGGGCCAGCTGGCCCTTTGGGTTCCGCTGACGGGGCAGGAGGCCGCGCAGATCGGGTCTGGACGCGCGAGCCAGCCGCAGGACTACATCTTCCCCACGTACCGCGAGCACGGTGTTGCCCTCACGCGGAACGTGGACCTGGCGGAGCTTTTGCGGCAGTTCCGCGGCATCTCCAACGGCGGCTGGAACCCCAAGGACACCAACTTCCACCTGTACACGCTGGTCCTGGCTGCCCAGACGCCGCACGCCGTGGGATACGCCATGGGGATCCAGCGCGACCAGCGGTTGGCAGAGGCGAACGGCCTGGCTGACTCCCAGCCGGCTGAACCTAAGGCCGCCGTCATGGTCTATTTCGGCGACGGTGCCAGTTCCGAGGGCGACGTCCACGAATCCATGGTGTTTGCCTCCTCCTATAAAGCGCCGGTGGTTTTCTTCTGCCAAAACAACCACTGGGCCATCTCAGTGCCAACTGCGGTGCAGACGCGGATCCCGCTGTCCAACCGTGCCAAGGGTTACGGCTTCCCGGGCATCCGCGTGGACGGCAACGACGTCATCGCCGTGCACGCCGTCACCGAATGGGCCCTCGAGCATGCGCGCCAGGGCAACGGCCCGGTGCTGATCGAGGCCTTTACCTACCGCGTCGGCGCCCACACCACAGCGGACGACCCCACCAAGTACCGGGAGTCCTCCGAGGAAGCGCTGTGGCGGGCCAAGGACCCACTGGAGCGGCTCGAGAAATACCTTCGCTCCGAGGACATGGCCGATGACTCCTTCTTCGCGAAGGTCGCTGCTGACGGCGACGAACTCGCCGCCTACATCCGCAAGTCCACGTACGATTCCGAGACCCCGGACATCAGGACTGCCTTCGCCAATACCTACGTGGAGGCCCACCCACTCGTAGCCGAGGAACTGGCCTGGTTCGAGGAATACACCGCCGGATTCGCCAGCGAGGACGCCGCAGAAGGGGCTGGCCACTGATGACCACCATGACCATTGCCAAGGCCATCAACGAGGGCCTGCGCGCCACTCTCAGCAACAACCCCAAGACCCTGCTGATGGGCGAGGACATCGGGCCGCTAGGCGGCGTCTACCGCGTCACCGACGGCCTGATCGGCGAGTTCGGTGCCGACCGCGTGGTGGACACCCCGCTGGCGGAATCCGGCATCATCGGCACCGCGATCGGCCTGGCCCTGCGCGGTTACCTGCCCGTCTGCGAGATCCAGTTCGACGGTTTCGTGTTCCCCGGCTTCAACCAGATCACCACACAGCTCGCCAAGATGCACTCACGCAGCAACGGGAACCTGACAGTCCCTGTCGTCATCCGCATCCCCTACGGCGGCGGCATCGGCTCGATCGAGCACCACTCGGAGTCGCCGGAGGCGCTGTTCGCGCACACCGCCGGAATCCGCATCATCACCCCCTCCAATCCGCATGACGCCTACTGGATGATCCAGCAGGCCGTGGACTGCCAGGACCCTGTGATCGTCTTCGAACCCAAGCGCCGCTATTGGCTCAAGGGTGAGGTGGACACCCAGACGGCAGGCCTCGCCGAGGACCCCTTCAAGGCGCACGTTGTGCGGGAAGGCACCGACGCCACCGTAGTGGTCTACGGTCCGCTGGTTCCCGTGGCTCTCGCGGCGGCCAACGCCGCCGCGGAAGACGGGCGCAGCATCGAAGTCATCGACCTCCGCTCCATTTCGCCGATCGACTTCGACACGATCGAAGCGTCGGTGAAGAAAACCGGACGACTGATCGTGTCCCATGAGGCGCCCACCTTCGGGGGCATCGGCGGAGAAATCGCGGCCCGGATCGGTGAACGCGCCTTCCACTCGCTCGAGGCTCCGGTCATCCGCGTGGGAGGCTTCCACATGCCCTACCCCGTGGCCAAGGTGGAAGAGGACTACCTTCCGGACATCGACCGCATTCTTGAGGCGCTGGACCGGGCTTTCGCCTACTGACGCTGTCACCCGCTGACGCTTTCGCCTACTGACGTTCCGCCTCCGGCCGCCTCCGGGCGCCGGCCGGCAAGCCTGAGCTTTCGAAACCCGAGGACCCCATGACGCTTAACAAGTTCAACCTCCCCGACGTGGGCGAGGGCCTGACCGAGGCCGAGATCGTCTCCTGGAAGGTCAAGCCGGGCGACACTGTGGCCATCAACGATGTCCTCTGCGAGATCGAAACGGCCAAGTCCCTCGTGGAACTGCCGTCGCCTTTCGCCGGCACCGTCACGGAACTGCTGGTGCCGGAAGGTGTGACCATCGACGTCGGAACAGCCATCATCAGCGTTTCCGACGCTGTCTCCGGCGACCCCACCCCCGCCGACGTCCCGGCGCCTGCCCTGCAGGCGGCCGAGCCGGCTCCGCTCATGTACGGAAAACTTCCGGACGACGCCGGGGATGCGGCCGCGGGGGCTGGCTCCGCCGTTTCTGGCGGGCAGGGAGTATCCGACGGCGGTGCAGCGGCCGGCGGCCTGGCCGGCGGTCCGCTGGTTGGCTCCGGTCCGAAGGCCGACGCCGTCAGGCGCCGCCCGCGGAAGGCATCCGTCCCGCAGGCCGGGCCGGTGCTTTCGACAGCTCCGCCGGTCCAGCCTCTCGAGACCCGCGGTTCCGCGATTTCGACCGGCTCAATCACCGGTCATGCTCCTGCGGCTTCGACAGGCCCGACCAGCGGGTCTGACCCCTCGACTTCGACAGGATCCATCACCGGCCCGGACAAGCCCACTTTCGGCGGGACCATCACCGGGCTGATGAACAAGGTCCTTGCCAAGCCTCCGGTGCGCAAGATCGCCCGGGACCTGGGGATCGACCTGGCCGATGTGGTTCCCACCGGCGCCCGGGGCGAGGTGACCCGTGAGGACCTGGTCAGCTACCAGGCCCAGCGGGACGCGGAACTGGACCAGGCCGACACCTTCTGGGGCAAGTCCGGACGGCCCCAGGACCAGCGGATCGAGCGGATCCCGGTCAAGGGCGTCCGCAAGGCTACAGCGAAGGCGATGGTGGAGTCCGCGTTCGCCGCACCGCACGTCAGCATCTTCGTGGACGTCGACGCCAGCCGCACCATGGAGTTCGTCAAGCGACTCAAGGCCTCCCGCGACTTCGAGGGCATCAAGGTGTCCCCGCTGCTGATCCTTTCCAAGGCGGTCATCTGGGCGGCAGCACGCAACCCCAGCGTGAACGCCACCTGGGTGGATAACCCGGACGGCAGCGATTCTGCCGAGATCCAGGTCAAGCACTTCATGAACCTGGGCATCGCGGCGGCCACGCCGCGGGGCCTGATGGTCCCGAACATCAAGAACGCCCAGGACCTTTCCCTCAAGGAGCTGGCGCTGGCGCTGAACGATCTCGCCACCACCGCCCGTGCCGGCAAGACCCAGCCTTCCCAGATGCAGGGCGGCTCGCTCACCATCACCAACATCGGCGCGCTGGGCATCGACACCGGCACGCCCATCATCAACCCGGGCGAAGTGGCCATCGTCGCCTTCGGAACCATCAAGCAGAAGCCCTGGGTCCTGGACGGTGAGGTCATTCCGCGCTGGATCACCACGCTCGGCGGGTCCTTTGACCACCGCGTGGTGGACGGCGACCTGTCCGCCCGCTTCATGGCCGACGTCGCCGCGATCCTTGAAGAGCCTGCGCTGCTGCTTGACTGACAGCGTTCTGGCGGCACCTTAGACTGACGTCACCGGGGGCCACAGGATGACGGAGGGCCGGCCATGCACGAAGAGCGGAACCTCATGAGCATCCGTGCCAGGAACCGTGTGGCATGGTTCCTCTCGGAGGCCTTCCAGCCGCCCGTCACGGTGGGTCTCCTGCTCCTGTTCAGCCCCGCGATCGAACCCGGGTTCCCCGGTACGGTCTGGTTCGGAGCGCTGGCCGTGCTGTTTGTGTGCGTGCTGCCGTTCGCCCTCGTGCTGCTGCTGGTCCGGCTCGGCAAGGTCACGGACCACCACGTCAGTGACCGCAGGCAGCGGGCACCGGTTCTGGCCATGGCTGTGGTGTCGCTGCTGGCCGGGCTGGGACTGCTGACAGCGATTCACGCCCCGCGGAGCGTGATTGTCATGGTTCTGGCGATTGTCAGCGGCGTTGTGGTGCTCGCCGTCATCAGCCTGTTCTGGAAAATCAGCGGGCATGCAGGGGCAATAGCCCTGTCAACGGCCATCGCCGTCATCATGCTGGGCGCCCCATGGATTCCGCTGCTGCTGCTGATCCCCGCCGTCGGCTGGTCCCGCGTGGTGCTGCGGGCGCACACCGTTGCCCAGGTTGTTGTGGGTGCGCTGATTGGCGGCGGGGTCACCACAGGATTGTGGTGGTTGCTGAGGGAACTGCTGGTCCGCGCCGGCTGAGGTCGCGGCCGCGAACGTAAGAGGACAACAGTAAAGACGACAGCAGCAAAGGCGACTGCGGTAAGCGGGCCTCAGTAGGCCGGGTAGGTGGTCAGCAGCTGCGCCAGGGCGGGATCGGAGGCGAGGCTGGGCAGGTTGACCGCGGCGGCAATCATCACCCCGGCCAGGGCAGCAATGCCGCCGGACACGGCGGTCAGGAACTTCCAGTCATCGCGGATGACACTCTGCAGGGTGTCCGGCAGGCGGAGGTCCGGGGAAATGAGGTTTGGGGCGCTGTCCACGGAGCCGTCGTCCAGCAGCGCAATGACGCGGCCCGCGCTGCGGTCCAGCCGCATGGAGCAGATGTGGTTCCCGTGGCGGGCGAGGAGGATGTCGTGGCCGACGAGGTGGCGTCGCTGAAGCGTAAGCATTTAGTCCCTGGCGGTAGTAGGTGCTGGTTTGTCCGCACCATCGGGGGCACCTTCAATTTTACCGTTTGAACTGGGGCTGACCTCCGGAAATACGGGTGAGACTGCCCACCAGGGCGCGTGACCCGGGTCAAGTCGGGCGGGTTTCGCCGGGTCCCCCGGCGCGGGGTGGGCCGTACTAGAGTGGCACCAACTGCCGCCGGCAAGGCGGGTGCGGATCAAAGGAGATACGGCGTGTTCTCAAGTCCCTTCCCGGATGTGGATGTTCCGGACCAAAGCATCTACGACTACCTCTTCGGCGGTCTTGCGGCCGGGGATCTGGACCGCATCGCATTGGTGGACGGCGTCAGCGGCGCGCAGACAAGCTACGGGCAGCTGCTCGGGCAGATCAATGCAGTTGCGGGCGCTGTGGCCGCGCAGGGGCTTGGTCCGCATGGTGTTGCGGCGATGCTCTGCCCCAACGTTCCGGCCTTCGCGGCAGTCTTCCACGGGCTCCTCCGGGCCGGCGCCACGATCACCACCGTCAATTCGCTCTACACCGCGGACGAACTGACCCTCCAGCTCCAGGACGCCGGCGCTACGTGGCTGTTCACGGTGTCCGCGCTCCTTCCGGGAGCCAAGGAAGCGGCCGGGCGTGCCGGGATTCCCGCCGAGCGGCTCGTGGTGCTCGACGGCGCCGAAGGTCACCTTTCGCTCCGTGACCTGCTCACCGCAGGCGCGCCGGCCCCGGACGTCACGTTTGACCCGGCCACACACGTGGCCGTGCTGCCGTATTCATCGGGGACCACGGGGCGGCCCAAAGGGGTGAGGCTCAGCCACCGGAACCTTGTGGCCAACGTACAGCAGGCCCGGGGACTCCTGGGTGTCACGCCGGACGACAGGCTTCTTGCGCTGCTGCCGTTCTTTCACATCTACGGCCTGACCGTCCTGCTGAATCTTGCCCTGCGGGAACGGGCCAGCCTGGTCACTATCCCGCGGTTCGACCTTGCCGAGTTCCTCCGGATGATCCAGGACCACAGGTGCACCTACCTGTTTATTGCACCGCCCGTGGCGGTGGCCTTGGCCAAGCAACCGCTGGTGGATGAGTACGATCTCAGCTCCGTCCACACCATGCTGTCCGGCGCGGCGCCGCTGGATGGTGAACTGGGCGCCAAACTCGCCCAGCGCCTGCACTGCCGCGTCCTGCAGGGCTACGGCATGACCGAGCTGAGCCCCGTCTCGCATCTGATCCCGCGGGACGCGACGGATGTTCCCGTGAGTTCGGTGGGCTTCACCGTACCCAACATGGAATGCCGGCTCGTGGACCCGGCTACGGGCGAGGACATCGACATTCCGGCCGAGGGCACCAGCGGCCCGGGCCACCTGCTGTGCCGCGGCCCCAATGTCATGCTCGGGTATCTCAACCGCGCCGAGGAGACGGACGCATGCCTGGATGCAGATGGCTACCTGCGCACCGGTGACGTGGCCACCGTCAGGGCCGACGGCGTGGTGACGATCGTGGACAGGCTGAAGGAGCTGATTAAATATAAGGGCTACCAGATTGCCCCGGCAGAGCTTGAGGCGCTGCTGCTGACGCATCCGGGCATCGCCGACGCCGCCGTGATCGGAACAAGCGACGCCGACGGCCAGGAGGTCCCGATGGCCTTCGTCGTCCGTCAGCCGGGGGAGGGCGGGGCATCGCTCGATGAGGCCGCCGTGATGGACTTTGTGGCTGCGGCGGTGGCACCGTTCAAGAAGATCCGGCGGGTGGAGTTCATCGACGCTGTCCCGAAGTCGGCGTCCGGCAAGATTCTGCGCCGCATGCTGAAGGTTTAGCGGGATGCTGAGAACCCTGCCGGACGCAGCAGTTTCCTAGTCGGCGCCGTAGGTGTTGGCGATGTAGACGTCGCAGGAGGCGGTGTGGGCAACGCTGTTGGCCACGCTTCCCAGCACGCGACCCAGGCCGCGCATGCGTCGGTTGCCCACCACAATCATCCGCGCGTCGAAGCGTTCTGCCTCTTTGATGAGGGCTTCGGCCGGCTTGCCGCGCGCTGACGAGTAGGTGACCTTGAGGTCCGTGCCGGCGAGGCTTGCCGCGACGTCCTTGGCCACCTTCTCGGCTTCGCCGGCATCCGAAACGATCCATTTATCGCTGCCGCTGCCATACACCTCGGTCCGGTCCGTGTCGAAGGCCGATACGACGTGCAGCGTCGCCCCCAGCGACACGGCCAGGTCCCTCGCTGTCTCCGCAGCCTTGCGGGCGGTTCCGCTACCGTCCACGCCCACAACAATTATTCCGCTCATAGTCCCGCTCCTCTTCATTTTCCGCGTCCGGGTGCGGGACGCATCATCGCATCCTGCGTCAGCCCGGCCGCGCCCATCCTCAGGCTACAGCGCAGCCGGGACACAGCGCAGGTCAGGTTCCCGCGTGCCTTCCGGCGACCGCATCAATGGCTTCCTGCAGCACCGGCGCGAGCCGCCGCACACCCTCCGCGATGGCGTCGGGCGGCACGGCACTGAATGCCAGGCGCAGCTTGTTTGACGGTTCGTCCGAGTGGCTGAAGGCGGCGCCCGGAATGAACACGACGCCACAGTCGATCGCCTTGCGCAGCAGCGGATAGGTGTCCACGCCGTGCGGCAGCGTGACCCACACGAAGAAGCCGCCCTCGGGACGTGTCCAGGCAAGCCCCTCCGGCATGTACTGCTCCAGCGCTGCCAGCATGGCGTGGCAGCGCTCCGCGTACAGACCCCGGTACGTCCGGATCTGGCCCTTCCAGTCGTAGTCCCGAAGATAGGCCGAGACCAGCATCTGGTTCAGCGTGGGCGGGCACAGCGTCACGGCCTCGGACGCAAGGTAGTAGCGCCGCAGCAGGTGTGCCGGGACGAGTGCCCAGCCGATGCGCAGTCCCGGCGCGAAGATCTTGGAGAACGATCCCATGTAGATGACGTCGTCCGGGTTGGCCGCGCGCAGCGGCTCCAGCGGTTCCCCGTCAAAACGGAGCAGGCCGTACGGGTTGTCCTCCAGAACCAGGATGTTGGCCCGGCGGCAGATATCGACGATCTGTTGGCGCCGCTCCTGCGCCAGGGTGATGCCGGAGGGATTGTTGAAGTTGGGGATCGTGTAGAGGAACTTGATGTTCTTTCCGGCGGTCTGGAGTGCGGCGATCCTGGCCTCGAGAAGCTCCGGTACCAGGCCGTCGTCGTCCATTTCCACCGCCTCAACCTGAACCTGGTACGCCTCGAACGTGTTGAGGGCACCCACGTAGGTGGGTTCCTCCACGAGGACGACGTCTCCCGGGTCGCAGAAGACCTTGGTGGCCACGTCCTGGGCAGACTGGGAGCCGGCGGTGATCACCACGTTCTCAGGTAGGGCGTCCAGGATGCCCTCAGCGGCCATGACTTCGCAGATCTGCGTGCGGAGCTCTTCCGTGCCCTGGCCGCCGCCGTACTGGAGGGCTGTCAGTCCATCTTCGGCGATGATCCTCGCAGCCGTCTTGGCGAGTCTGTCCAGGGGAAGGGACTGCAGGTAGGGGCTGCCGCCCGCGAGGGAGACGAGCCCGGGTCGCATCGAGATGTCGAAAACGTCCCGGACGGCCGACTGCTTGATGTTCGCTGCGCGCTCCGAGAAGAGTTCATCGTGGCGGTGGGCGGACGTTGCCGCCCGTTCAATCGCATCAATGGCTTCGGCGGGAAGGACGGCTGCGGCGGCGTCAAGTGTTTCGTGGGTCACAGTTCCTAGGATACATCCAAGTGTTGCCAGGAAGGCAACATTTGTTGACTGAAATCTGTCCGGCGCTGGGGGCTTTACCTTCGTCCGCGCAGGGCATGGAATGGAGCCATGACCACACCCCAGTCCGTTCCTGCCCAGACGGCCAAGGCATCTGCCTTCCGAGTACTCCATGCGGAGGGATCGGTGCCCCTGGTGCTGGTGAACGTGTGGGACGCGGCATCGGCACGGCTGGTGGAGGAGGCCGGAGCGCATGCGCTGGCCACCTCAAGCTCGGCCATCTCGTGGAGCCTGGGCTTTCCCGACGGCAACCAGCTGCCCCGTGCCCTGGCCATGGCGGCGCTGGGCAGGATCGCCGCGGCCACGGACCTTCCGGTGACGGCAGACATCGAAACGGGGTACGCAGGCGCGGATGGCGTCTTCGATGATGGCCTGCTGCGACGGACGGTCACGGCGGTGCTGGAGGCGGGGGCCGTGGGCGTGAACATCGAGGATTCCGGCGGGGTACCGCTGACAGATGTGGCCGAGCAGGCCCGCCGGATCGGCATTATCAGGACCATGGCGGAGGAGGCCGGTGTGCGGCTCTTTATCAACGCGCGGACGGACACCTATCTCTCGGGCCGCTTTCGGGAGCGGGCCTTCGAAGAAACCCTGCGTCGGGTCCCGGCGTACCTGGCCGCCGGCGCCGACGGCATCTTCGTTCCCGGCGTGACGGATCTGCACGCCCTGCACGAGCTCTCACGCAGGATCCCGGCACCGCTGAACGCCCTGGCCGGTGTGGGGGCACCCTCCGTCGGGGAACTGCACGACGCCGGGGTGCGGCGGATCAGCATCGGCGGCAACACCGCGAAGGCCGCTTATGCAACGGTGTCCCGGGTGGCCGCTGAAGTCCTGGGCGACGGCAACTGGTCGGAACTGGCCGGAGCCCGCAGCCATGCCGAGATGGACGCACTGTTTGCCCGGGCAAGGGCCCGGGAGTGACGCGCGTGCTAGCGCAGACTCAGGACCTGGGCCAGGCTGACGCCGTTGACGTAGATCTCCGCCCGGATGGCGCCGACCGCTGTCACGGCAGTGTGGGTCAGTTGGGCCTCAATCCGCGGAATGTCACAGACACCGCCGGGCTGTACCGAGCCGGTCAGGTTGACCACCACCGTGGTGCCGTCAAAGTATCCGGAAACGTATTGCAGCGTGGACGCGGCCAGGGAGTTGTACAGGCCTGATGGCGGCGGGGCGCCGCGTCCGGACAGCAGCTGGCTCATGGCGGCCTGAAGCGGCTCCAGGATCGAGGGGTCGGCATCGTGGACAGCCACCAGGCTGTCGTTGCAGCCGAACCGCACGCCCGAACTGCCGCCGTCGTCCAGGGCAACGTAGTACACCGCTGTTCCCGTTACGCTGGCCGCGGGCCCGCCGGCGCCTGGCCGGGCGCCGGTGTTAGCGGTGGTGCCTCCGGTCCCCGTGCCAGCCGAGGCTGACGGTGCGGGAGATTCCGGCGTTCCGGCGCCGGGCTGCGCCTGGACGGCGGGTCCCTCGGCGGGCCCGGCTGCAGCCGACGCTGCAGGCGGCGTGTCGGCCGGCGGTGAACCGCCAGCAGATCCCCGCGACGGGACGGCTGCCGTGCCTGAGCCGACGCTGGACCCTGAGCCGGCCCCCGAACCCGGCTCCGTGCCGGATCCAGTGCCGGATCCCTGGTTCGGGGCCAGCCCCGGAACGGAAATGTCCTCGGGCGCCCTTGGCGGCGGAGCCGGCTGGGGGGCGGGGGCCGCGGGGCCCGGCGCAGCCGCGGGGGTGTGTCCGGCGCCGGCATTTTCGGAAAGTGCCGGCGGAGCCGCGCAGGACCCCAGCCACAACGGAAGCAACAGGCAAAAGGCGGCAGACGCCGTCGTACGCGCCCTTCCGCCCTGTCTGCTCGTCATGACTGCACCGCACTTCCTGCTCCGGTACGTCCGGTAACTCAACGTTACGGCGGCGGAAGTCGGCGGGGAACGGAGTGGCGGTGACAGTTCGGCCGCAGCTCAGTCACGGAATGGTTGCGCCGGTGGACCGTCAACCGGGCTGCCACGCCGGGAGGGAAGCGGAAAGGCAAACGCCCCCGGCAACGGTGACGTTGCCGGGGGCGTTTGCTGAAAGAGCCTGGACTAGGCTGCTGCCTCGGCCTTCTCGGCAGCGGCGAGGGCGCCGAAGATGCCCTTGATCTGCTCAACAACCTCGGCGTCGTCCTTCGGGTGGGTCTCCGCGAAGCGGACCATGGAACCGGGTACGGCCAGCTTGACGTCCTCAAGGATGCGGGCACCGGCGATGCCGGCGGCCTTGCGGGCCTCGTCCTGGGCCCAGACGCCACCGAACTGGCCGAAGGCGGTACCGACGACGGCGGTGGGCTTGCCTGCGAGGGCGCCGGCGCCGAACGGGCGGGACAGCCAGTCAATGGCGTTCTTCAGCGAGGCGGGCATGGTGCCGTTGTGCTCCGGGGTGACCAGAAGCAGGGCGTCGGCGTCATTGGCTGCGGCGCGCAGGGCAGCGGCAGCGTCGGGCACCTGGCCTTCGACGTCGACGTCCTCGTTGTAGAAGGGGAGGTTGCCCAGGGTTTCGTGGATCACGATGTCAAGGTTCTCCGGGGCGTTCAGCTGGATGGCCTCGGCGAGCTTGCGGTTGGTGGAATCGGCGCGGAGGCTGCCGACCAGGGCGAGTACGGTGCTCTTGGACATGTGAACTCCTTGATATCAGGCCGCGGAACGCTCCGCCGGCTGGTTGGTTGTGGAGGCGTCTTAAGCCTTCACCAATAGTAAACGGACTACGGTCCGGATATTATTCCCCGGTCTAGAATGTTTTGTGTGAGCCTCATCCCAATCCGCTCCGGAACCCCCTTCAGGTCCGGCCCGGAACGCAGCGATGCCGCCCGGAACCGGGAACTGCTCCTCTGCGCCGCCCGGGAACTGATCGACGAATGCGGCGTGGACGGCCTCACGATGGACAAGCTGGCCGAACGCGCCGGCGTGGGTAAGGGGACCGTTTTCCGCCGCTTCGGCAGCAGGGCCGGGCTCATGATGACCCTGCTCAGTGCCGCCGAGGCCGAGTTCCAGGGCCGTTTCATGTTCGGGCCGCCGCCGCTGGGCCCGGGGGCTCCGCCCCTTGAGCGGCTCATCGCCTTTGGTGCCGGGCGCATCGGCTACGTCCTGGAGTACGGCGACCTGGCCCGGGCCGCGGACCACTCGCCGTACAACCGGTTTGAGGTGCCGGCTGCTGTTTTGTGGCACCGGCACATTGAGCATCTGCTGCGCGCCGCCGGCTTCGACGCGGACCCGTGGCTTATGGCGGTGTCCCTCAGCGCTACCCTGGATCCGGAGCGGCTGCTCCATGCGGTACGGGTGCACGGGGTTTCCCCGGAGCGCCTCGAGGAGTCATGGCGCCAGCTTGTCACGCGTGTGGTGGGGCCTGCGGAGTAGCGTTGCACCATGAGCACCGACTCCCCCTCCTCGCCCCTGTCCGCGGCCTCCCGGCCCGAGCCGGCTGACGCCGGCCAGCCCATTCGCACCGCCGTGATGGGTTACGGCCTGTCCGGAAGCGTCTTCCACGCGCCGCTGATCGCGGCCAATTCCCGGTACTCGCTGGACGTTATCGCAACGTCCGATGCCGGACGCCAGACGGCCGCGCTGGGACGTTATCCGGGTGTGAAAACAGTGGCCGACGGAGAGGCCGTCCTCGCGCTGGCGGCCGACCTTGACCTCGTGGTCCTGGGGACGCCTCCGGCCACCCACTACCCCTTGGCGAAGGCCGCCCTGGAGGCGGGGCTCGACGTCGTGGTGGACAAGCCCTTCGCGGTGACCAGCGGGCAGGGTCAGGAACTGATCGAACTGGCAGCCCGCCTGGGCAGGGTGCTGACAGTGTTCCAGAACCGCCGCTGGGACGGCGATTACCTCACCGTCAAGGAGCTGTTGGCTGAAGGTTCCCTGGGGAAGGTAACGCGGTTCGAATCACGGTTCGAGCGGTGGTCCCCGGAGGTGTCCAAGGCCTGGAAGGCGGAGGCCACGGCGGCCGACGGCGGTGGCGTCCTGTTCGACCTTGGCACGCACCTGCTGGACCAGGCACTCGTGCTCTTCGGGCCGGGCGAGGTGGTGCACGCGGAGCTCCTGGCGCGGCGCCCCGGCGAGAGGGTGGACGACGACTGCTTCCTGGCGGTGCGGCACGAGTCCGGCGTGCTGAGCCACCTCTGGATGAACATGCTGTGCGCCCAGCAGGGTCCCCGCTACCGGGTGCTCGGATCCGAGGGGGCCTTCACCAAGCACGGCGTGGACCCGCAGGAGCCCTACATTGTTGCCGGCGGGGGACCGCTGGACGAAGAGTACGGTGTCGAAGCGCCCGAGTGGGCCGGGAAGCTGGGCCGCGACGGGCACCTCGACCGGCTGTCCACAGAGCGCGGCGCCTACCCGGAGTTCTACCGGATCCTTGCGGACAAGATATCCGACGGCGGCGCATCCTCGCCGCTGCCGGTTCCGGTCGATCCGGCCGGCCCGGTCGACGTGCTGGAACTGATTGAGCAAGCCCGGGCCTTGGCTTAAAAGAGCATCGACTGCTCCGTAACTGCCGTTCTGGGGGTCCAAAAGGGCGGCTACGGAGCAGTCGATGCTAGCTCCGGCAAGTGCTACGCGGAGACCAGCTCGTGCCAGTCGGATACCAGGGGCAGGTTGTGGGCCTCGGAGACCGAGTGGTGTGCCACGTGTCCTGCGGCGATGTTCAGGCCTGCGGCCAGGGCGGGATCGCGGTCGAACGCTGCACGGACGCCGAGGTTGGCCAGGGCGACGCCGTGGCGGAGCGTGACGTTGGTCAGGGCGTAGGTGGAGGTGTTCGGGACGGCGCCGGGCATGTTGGCCACGCAGTAAAAGATCGTGTTGTGGACCTTGTACGTGGGTTCCTGGTGCGTGGTGGGGTGGGTGTCTTCGAAGCAGCCGCCCTGGTCCACGGCGATGTCGACGAGGACGGAGCCGGGCTTCATGCGGGCGACGAGTTCGTTGGTGACGAGCTTGGGGGCCTTGGCGCCGGGGATCAGGACGGAGCCGATGACCAGGTCGGCGTCGACGACGGACTTTTCGATCTCGTACTTGTTGGATGCGACGGTCTTCAGGCGGCCCTGGTACTGGGCATCGAGTTCCCGCAGGCGGTTGATGTTGATGTCCAGGATGGTGACGTCCGCGCCCAGGCCCAGGGCCATGGCGGCGGCGTTGGTGCCGGCCACGCCGGCGCCGAGGACGACGACCTTGGCCGGGCGGACGCCCGGGACGCCGCCCAGGAGCACGCCCTTGCCGCCGGCGGGGGCCATGAGGGAGGTGGCGCCGACCTGGACTGAGAGCCGGCCTGCGACCTCGGACATCGGGGCGAGCAGCGGAAGGGTGCGGCCTTCCTGGACGGTCTCGTAGGCGATGGCGGTGACGCCGGAGTTGATGAGCTCGGCGGTGAGTTCAGGTTCGGCGGCGAGGTGGAGGTAGGTGAAGAGGATCAGGTCCTTGCGGAAGCGGTGGTATTCCGCGGCGATGGGTTCCTTGACCTTCATGACCATGTCCGCGCGGGCCCAGACCTCGTCGGCGTCGGTGACGATTTCGGCGCCGGCGATGGCGTATTCCTCGTCCGTGATGCCCGAGCCCAGGCCTGCGCCGCGCTCAAGAAGGACCGTGTGGCCGTGGGTGCGGAACTCGTGAACGCCGGCAGCGGTGAT
Organism: Arthrobacter sp. 10L430; assembly: GCF_056395245.1. Lineage (NCBI taxonomy): Bacteria > Bacillati > Actinomycetota > Actinomycetes > Micrococcales > Micrococcaceae > Arthrobacter > Arthrobacter sp. 10L430. The sequence goes on from NZ_JBFTJD010000025.1 coordinate 21,257, forward strand.
GGCGACTCGGAATTCGTTGTTCTTGATCTCTTTGGGGACACCGATGATCATTTTCTGGGCTCCATGTTCTATGGCTTTGTGGGCCGGAAGTTGCGGGGGAGTTGTGCTTCCAGAATAGATCCGGCTGTGAGGCACACGACAGGTTGAGCCGAGGCTGACCGCAGCGAAAACCGCGACTTTCCGCGATTTTTGGAGTCCGAGGCTAGACGTTTGTCGAGCGTGGGGGCGTCAAGTGTCGCCTGCTGTCCGTTCGCCCGGAACGCCTTCCGGGACGTAGTCTTGCTGCATGCAGCAAGACGTGGAGGAGCTCGTGGAGCGAGTGGCGCAGAAGCTGGGCCGCGGCCTGTCGCTTGAGGACCTGGACGGGCTCCTGCTCGCCTACAGTTCCAACCAGTCGCACGCCGACCGGGTCCGGGTAAACTTCCTGCTCAGCAAGCGCGTGCCGGTCGACGTCAAGGCGTGGCAGCTCTCGCACGGGATCGCCACGGCCGTGCGCCCCGTCGTGGTTCCTGCCAACCAGGAGCTGGGAATGCTGGGACGCGTCTGCGTCCCGCTGATGGTCCGCGGTTTCCGCGTCGGTTACCTCTGGGTGCAGCAGGACCTTGAGGAGGAAAGCGCGACGGCGATTCTCACCCAGCTGCCCGACGTCCGGAACGAACTTGAGCTGCTCTCCGGGCTGCTCCTGGACTCCAACACGGCTGAATCCGAGTTCCGGCGCAGCCGCGAACGCGAGTTCCTGGCCGCTTGTGCCGGGGAGGCCAACGCCGTGGCCGCCGTGGCAGGCTGGAAGGAAGTGCAGGACCGCGGCCCCTGGCAGCTGGTGACGGTCCTCGACGCCGACGGCTGGGCGGCACCTGATCCGATCGCTTCCACGCTCATTCACAGGTCCGCGGCGCTGCAGGCAACCATCGGCGTGGACGCGGCCCTGTTCAGTGCCGGGGCCGAAACCCATGCCGTGGTGCTGTTCCGGGAATCCACGGGCCGCGCCAACCACGCCCAGGTGCTGGTGCACTACCAGCTGGAGCTCGCTAAACGTTCGGGCCGCCCCGTGCACCGCATCATCCTCGGTATCAGCGAGGGCTTCACCCGGACCAAGGACCTCGCCGAGGCCTACCGGCAGTCGCGGGTGGCCGCCCAGGCCGCGGCGGTGGACGCCCAGCTGGGGGAACTCGTGGATTGCCGGGCGACGGGCGTCTACCAACTCCTTGCCTCAGCCGGCGGAGGCGCCGGCGTCTGGGGCGATGCGGGGTCCGTGAACTTCCGGGCGCTGGAGGACCACGACCGCAACGGCGAACTGCTGCCCGTTCTTGAGCTGCTCTACGACAACGACGGTTCCGTGCAGGATGTCGCGGAGAAGCTCCATCTGCACCGCAGCAGCATTTACAACCGGCTGGGCCGGATCCGGCAGCTGCTGGGGGTGGATCCGCTGAAGGGCATGGTCCGGCTGGAGCTGCACGCCGCACTCAAGACGCGGCGGTGGGCGGCGCGGCCGCGGATCTAGGCCGCGGGTCCGTTCCTGCGTCCAGCCGTCGGATCCAGCCGTCAGGCGGCATTTCCGTCCAGTTGCGGGCGCTGTTCCACCGGGCGCTGCTCCAGCGGGCGCTGTTCCACCGGGCGTTGCTCCCCGCCGGGCTGCTCGCCCGGGAAGTGTTCCTTCACAAGCTGCTCAGGCGGGTGCTCCAGCGCCGTGGCGTCCGGGATCTGCGGCAGCAGGCCCTGCAGCTGGGCGCGGCGCCGGGAAATCCTGCTTTCCGCCCACATTGAGACGGCCACATAGGCTACGCAGCTGGACGTGAAGATGGCCGTGTTGTTCAGTTCCACGATCATTCCGAGTACGGCTGCCACACCCATGGCGGCAATGCCCGCCACGATGTGCAACCCCCGGAATCTCAACACGAGTAAAGAGTAACCCCGCCCAGTGGCTCGATTCCCTGGTTTGGCGGGATCGTTGCTTGATCCTTATCACGCCGTCACCGGGGAGTGGAGGCACGTCATTTTGCGTCCCGCAAACACTGTCAGGTGCCGTCGGCGCGTTCCGCGGCGGCCTGTTGCTTCTTCTGCCCTTCCAGCCAAGCCATGATCGCCGCCAGACGGATCCGGCGGTGCGTTCCGCGGTATTCCACGGCTATCTCACCCCGGTCCGTCATGTTCCGCAGGTACGTGTGGGAAATTCCGGCGAGTTCCGCGGCCTGGGACGTGGTGAGCATTTCTTCCACGCTGCTCACGGTCACAGCCTCGCCGCGGCTGAACCGCGCCAGGAGGTCGACGACGGCGTCCCTCGCCGCGGGTGGCAGGCGGTGGACAGTGCCGTCCACGAACACGGTGATGTCGGTGCCGCCGTCAAGCGCATGATGGAGTTTCTGTGCATCCTCGGCGGGGAGTGCGGCCGCCACCCTGGGAGCTATCAATGCCATGGCAGAAGCCTAACCGCTGCCATGGCGATGGCCCCGGGCCGTGCCAGCGGCGGGTATGCTCAGCGGATGAAACTGGACGACGGAGTGGATGTCACGGCGAACGGCCTGACCGGCCGCCTTTACGTGTCCCCGGTCGGCCAGGGACAGGCAACCGTCATGGGGCAAACCGGCCCAGAACAGGCGGCCGGTATGGGGCGCGCGGGCGAGCCTTCGACCGCAGGGCCTCAGGTCTTCGTGCTCCTCCACGGCATCGGGGTCTCGCACCGCTACCTGGCCAAACTTCACCTGGAATTGGCTGGGGGCAGCGGGTTGGCGGGCGGCCGGCAGGCGCGCGGCGCCGTCGTCTATTCCTTCGACCTGCCCGGTTTCAGCGAAACGCCGCGGCCGGGCCGCCAGGTGACGGTGGACGAATATGCAGCCTTCGTCGCGGCGGTCCTCGCCGACGCCGGCGTCCAGTCCTGCGTGGTGGTGGGCCATTCCATGGGGACGCAGTTCGCCGCGGAGCTCGCCCTCCAGGAACCGGGCCTCGTAAGCCGGGTGGTGCTCATGGGCCCGGTGGTGGATCGAGCGCGGAAGAGCGCCGTCTGGCACTCGCTTGCCCTGACCCGTGACTCACTGTTCAGCGAAAGCCCGTCCACCAACATCGTGGTCTTCACCGACTATTTCAAGACCGGGCTCCGCTGGTACCTGACGCAGCTGCCCGTGATGATGGAGTACCCGCTGGACACGAGGGTGTGTGGCATTACCCAGCCCGTGCTGGTGCTCCGCGGCGACAGGGACCCCATTGCCCGCCGTCCCTGGTGCGAATTTCTCGCACGCCAGGCGCCGCAGGGGACATTTGTTGAGGTGCCCGGCTTCGGACACGTGGTCCAGGACAGCGCGCCGGCGGCCGTGGCCCAGGCCATTGTCCACTGGGCCAGCACAGCCGCCGACGGCATCACAGCCTAGGCAGAACAGTCACCTCGGCTACAGTCCGAGCTCTTCCAGGACCGGGAGCTTCTCCCGTACCCAGGCTCGCGCTTCGGTGGCACTGGGCGCGGACAGCGCCAGTTTGGCAAGCTCCTGTGCCTCGGCCAGTGTGACGGTCTTGAGGACCGCGGCCACGGCAGCCAGTGAACGGGCCGTCATGGACAGGGTGGTCACGCCGAGGCCGGTCAGGACGACGGCGAGGGCGGGGTCGGCCGCTGCCTCACCGCAGACGCCCACGGGCTTGTTGTGGCCCTCGATTGCCGCCCCTTCCACTGTCAGTCCCACCAGTCGCAGTACTGCCGGCTGCCAGGGCGTGTTCAGGCCGGCCAGCGGACCGAGCTGGCGGTCGGCGGCCATCGCGTATTGCGTGAGGTCATTGGTGCCCAAGCTGGCGAAGCCCACTTCTCGCAGGATGGTGTCGGCGGTGAGGGCGGCGGACGGAACCTCCACCATCACGCCGGGGGTCTCGATTCCGGCTTCGGCGCACATCGTGGCGAACCGGGCAGCTTCCTCGGCCGTGGAGATCATCGGGGCCATGACCCAGACGTCCGCCGCTGATTGCTTCTCGGCGAGGGCGATCGCCTCCAGTTGGCGTTCCAGGACGCCCGGAGTGGTGAAGTCCGTCCGGTAGCCGCGGACGCCCAGGGCCGGGTTGGGCTCGGTGGAGTCGGTCAGGAACGGGAGCGGCTTGTCAGCGCCGGCGTCCAGGGTCCGGAGGACCACCTTCTTTCCGGGGAAGGCATCAAAAACACCCTTGTAGGCGGCAGCCTGCTCCTCGACGGAGGGCTCGGTGTCGCGCTCCAGGAAACAGAATTCCGTCCGGAACAGCCCCACGCCCTGCGCTCCGAGCTTGGCTGCGGCCTCGGCGTCCTTGGCACCTCCCACATTGGCGAGCAGCGGGACCAGGTGCCCGTCCGCCGTCGCGCCCGTGCCGCTGAACTCGGCGAGAAGGGAGGCGGTGGCCGCCCAGGTCTCGGCAGCAGCGCGCAGCGAATCGTCAGGGTTGGCGGTGATGGAGCCTGCCGCGCCGTCCACATAGACCTCGGTGCCGTCCGGCAGTTCGTCCACGCCCACCGCGGCCACCACGGCCGGCAGCCCGAGCGAACGCGCAATGATGGCGGTGTGTGACTGCGGGCCGCCGCCGGCCGTCACCAGCGCGAGCACCTTGTTCGGGTCCAGGGTTGCGGTGTCGGCGGGCGCAAGATCTTCGGCCACGAGGATGAACGGAGACTCTGAGGTGGGAATGCCCGGGGCAGCTACGCCGCGGAGCTGGGCCACGATGCGGGCGCGGACGTCGAGGATGTCGGTGGCCCGTTCCGCCATGTAGCCGCCGAGATTGTGGAGCATTTCCGCGACCGATGAGCCCGATTCCCAGATTGCGCGCTGACCGGACATGCCGCGGGCGATCAGCTTCGCCGCGCCCTTGATCAGCATGGTGTCCTTCGCCATCAGGGCCGTCGCTTCCAGGACGGCTTTGCCGTCTCCGGTGGCGTGGTCTGCACGGGCCTTGAGCTCATCGTGCACGGCATTCGCTGCTGCCTTCAGCGCCGCCGTCGCGTCCTCCGGGGACGTGCCGGCCGGCAGCTGTTCGCCGGCCGCGGGTTCGCTGATGGGCTTGGGCATCTGCCGGACGGTGCCGATGATGCGGCCTGGGCTGACGCCAACTCCTGGGAAGTTCTGCACTGAAGGTCCTCGTTCTCTGCCGGTAGCCAGGCCCGCCGGTCCCTGCCCGGACTGGTCCGGGCGGTTCGGAACGGCTGCGTCCGATGTTGTTTGCGGTGCCTGAAAAAATTGTATGTGATGCAGTTCATATAGCGTTGCTATAGGTGATAGGGTAGCGGTTATGAGTTTCGATGGCCAGCTTCCACCCAAGATGAGGCTGTTGCGTGCGGCAGCCGAATTGCTGGCCAAGTCCTCGGGAGCAGCCGTATCAACCCGCCAGATCACGCAGCTGGCAGGCGTTACAGCGCCCACCCTGTACCACCACTTCGGTGACAAGGAGGGCCTGTTTGACGCGGTAGTTGCCGCGGGATTTGAAGAATATGTGGCGGGCGAACGAGATTTCGCCCCGTCCGGACAGCCGCTGGAAGACATCCGGCGGATGTGGGACAACCACGTGCAGTTCGGGCTCAACCAGCCGGAACTGTATCTGGTCATGTTCGGTAACATCCGCCCCGAGAGCCGCCCGTCCATCGTTGCCGATGCCGAGGCCCTTATGGAGGAAATGCTGAACAAGGCTGCCGCGGCCGGCCAGTTGAACGTCCAGCCGCGGGAAGCCGCAAGAAGCATCCTCGCGGCCAATGTGGGCGTCACGCTCATGCTGATCGCGGAGCCGGCCTCGGAGCGCAACCTCGAACTGTCCACCATGACCCGGGACGCCATGATCTTCGCTGTTTCCGCGGACCAGGGAAGGGACGCCAGCCCGGAGGATTCCGGAAAGTCGTCAGTGGTGGTGGCTGCCATAGCGCTCAACGCGGCGCTGCAGGCGTCCCACTCGGACCAGCTCTCCAGCTCTGAACTCAAGCTCTTTCTCGAGTGGCTCCACAGGATCTCCACCAGTTCCACCAGCTAGTCGTCGAATATATCGGACCATCCTGCGGTGCAGCAGGGATCACGGTTAGGAAATCACATGGCAACAGAGACAGTTGCAAAACCCCGTACCAGTGCGCGCGTTCACGTCCAGAAGTTCGGGACGTTCCTGTCCGGCATGATCATGCCGAACATCGGGGCGTTCATTGCCTGGGGCATCATCACGGCGCTTTTCATTGAAAAGGGCTGGATACCCGTCCCTCAACTTGGCGGCTTTGGCACCAACGCAGCGGGCGCGCCGAACGTCGGCCTTGTCGGCCCCATGATCACGTACCTGCTGCCGCTCCTGATCGCCTACACCGGCGGCAGGATGGTCTACGACGTCCGCGGTGGCGTGGTTGGCGCCATCGGCACCATGGGCGTGATCGTCGGCGCCGGTATCCCCATGTTCATTGGCGCCATGATCATGGGTCCTCTCGGCGGCTGGACCATAAAGAAGCTCGATGCCCTCTGGGACGGGAAGATCCGGCCCGGCTTCGAGATGCTCGTGAACAACTTTTCCGCCGGCATCTGGGGCGCATTGCTGGCCATGCTCGGTTTCTATGGCATTTCCCCGTTGGTTCAGGCCTTCAGCACGGCCGCCGGCAATGTGGTCCAGTTCCTGGTCAACAACGGCCTCCTGCCGCTGACCAGCATCTTCATCGAACCTGCCAAGGTCCTCTTCCTCAACAACGCCATCAACCACGGTGTGCTTACCCCGTTGGGCATCCAACAGTCGCTTGCACAGGGCAAGTCCATCCTGTTCCTGCTCGAGGCCAACCCGGGTCCGGGGCTGGGCATCCTCCTTGCCTACATGTTCTTCGGCCGTGGCGCGGCGAAGGCCTCAGCCCCCGGCGCCGCCCTCATCCACTTCTTTGGTGGCATCCACGAAATCTACTTCCCGTACGTCCTGATGCGCCCGCTGTTGATCCTGGCCGCGATCGCAGGTGGCATGACGGGTATCGCCACCCTGGCCGTCACGGGCTCCGGCCTCGTCGCTCCGGCGGCCCCGGGCTCCATCATCGCCGTGATCGCCCAAACCTCCAGGGACAGCTATGTGGGCGTAATCCTCTCGGTTCTGCTTGCCGCCACCGTGTCATTCCTGGTCGCCTCGGTGATTCTGAAGACCACTCGCCACAGTGACGAGGGCGACCTCAGCGCCGCTACCAGCCGCATGGAGGACATGAAGGGCAAGAAGAGCTCCGTCTCCTCCGTCCTCACGGGTGCGGGCGCCGGCGGAACCGCGGTCCTGACGCGTCCCGTCGAGAACATCGTGTTCGCGTGCGACGCCGGCATGGGCTCCAGTGCCATGGGCGCCTCCGTACTGCGGAACAAGATCAAGGCGGCGGGCTTCCCGGGCGTCAAGGTCACCAACGCGTCCATCGCCAGCCTCAGCGACACCTACGACGTGGTGGTCACGCATCAGGACCTCACCGAGCGGGCCAAGCCCGTCACGTCCAGCGCCGTCCACTACTCCGTGGACAACTTCATGAACAGCCCGCGCTATGACGAGATCGTGGAACTGGTCAAGAGCAGCAACGCACCGGAATCTGCCGGCGGCGATGCTGCGGCACCCGCCGCCCCCGCTGCGGCACCCGCCGCCCCCGCTGCGGCGGCCGGCGCCGCCGCTGGCGAGATGCCAGCGGAAGCCGGCGCGCCGCCGTCGGACATCCTTGTGGCTGAAAGCGTTGTCCTCAACGGCTCCGCCGCAACCCGCGACGCCGCGATCGACGAGGCGGGCCAGCTGCTGCTGGCGCGCGGCGCCGTGGACAACGACTACATCCTCGCCATGCACGAGCGCGAGGAATCCGTTTCCACGTATATGGGCAGCTTCCTGGCGATCCCGCACGGCACCAACGCCGCCAAGGACCACATCAAGAAGTCCGCAGTTTCCGTGATCCGCTACCCGGACGGCATCGACTGGAACGGCAAGCAGGTCAAGTTCGTGGTGGGCGTGGCCGGCATCAACAACGAACACCTCCACATCCTCTCCTCCATCGCGAAGGTCTTCACGAACAAGGCGCAAGTGGCGCAGCTTGAGGCCGCAACGTCAGTGGAGGAAGTGCTGGATCTGTTCGGAAAGGTCAACGCATAGTGAAGGCTGTACATTTCGGAGCCGGGAACATCGGCCGCGGGTTCGTGGGGCTGCTGCTGCACCAGGCAGGGTATGAGGTGGTGTTCGCGGACGTGGCGGAAGCCCTCATCTCCCAGTTAGCGGCCGCGGACAGCTACGACGTGCACGAGGTGGGGGAGAACCCCACCGTGCGCACCGTGGACAACTTCCGGGCGGTCAACTCGGGCACGCAGGAGCAGCAGCTGATCTCGGAGATCGCGACGGCGGATATCGTCACCACCGCTGTTGGGCCGCACATCCTGAAGTTCGTGGCCCCGGCAATCGCCAAGGGGATTGCGGCCCGCGCCGCCGGCCTGGCGCCGCTGCAGGTGATGGCTTGCGAGAACGCCATCAACGCCACGGACATCCTGCGTGAGGCGATCGTCTCGTCATGGGACGACGCCGCCGGGCCGCTGGAGGACGTGGCCGTGTTCGCCAACACCGCAGTGGACCGGATCGTGCCCAACCAGGAGGCGGGCCAGGGGCTCGACGTCACGGTGGAGACGTTCTACGAGTGGGTCATCGACCGCACGCCCTTTGGGGGCTCCGCGCCGGTCATCCCCGGGGCGACGTTTGTGGACGAACTCGGGCCGTACATCGAGCGCAAGCTGTTCACGGTCAACACGGGACACGCCTCTGCGGCGTACTTCGGGTTCGAGGCCGGACTGGAGAAGATCTCCGACGCCATGGCGGACCAGGACGTAGCGGCCGATGTCCGGGCAGTGCTCGACGAAACCAAACAGCTGCTCGTTTCCAAGCACGGGTTCAACCACGAGGAGCAGGAAGCCTACGTCCAGAAGATCCTGGGCCGGTTCTCCAACCCGCACCTGCCGGACACCGTGAACCGCGTGGGGCGGGCGCCGTTGCGAAAGCTCAGCCGGAACGAGCGGTTCATTGGTCCGGCCGCGGAACTCGCGGAGCGCGGAATTGTCCCGGAGGCGCTCCTTGGGGCCATCGCGGCGGCCCTGCGCTTCAACGACCCCGCCGACACCGAAGCGGTGGAACTCGGGCAGATCCTGGCCTCCACCGAGCCGGCCGACGCGACCGAGCGGATCACCGGGCTGGCGGCTGACCACCCGCTGTTCGCCGCCGTCTGCGGGCTCGTGGAGGAGCGCAAGGCAGAGGGCGTCACGGCGCCGGCATAGGCGTACCCTGCCACCCGCACAAGGCACGACGCCGGAGCTCAGGTGAGTTCCGGCGTCGTGCGTTTGCGCCGTGCGTTTGCGTCGTGCGTTTGCGTCGTGCGCTAGCCGGCGGACACGGTGCCGGCCGCTGCCTGCACGGCCTCGCGCATGGGAGTCGCGGGCCGGCCGATCAGCGAGCTCAGATCACCGCTGGTCACGAGCAGATCGCCCCGGGCGATGCCGAGGTCACTGTCCGCAAGGATGGCGGCGTAGGCCTCAGGCAGCCCGGCATCGACGAGCACCTGCGCGTACTGTTCCGCCGGCAGGTCCTGGTACTTCACCGGTGTGCCCGTGGCGGCGCTGACCTCTCCGGCGAGATCGCTGAGGGTAAACGGCTCGTCACCCCCGAGCTCGTAGACCTTGCCGGCCTGGTCGTCCCTGAGCAGCACCTCTGCAGCGGCCTGGGCGTAGTCGGCCCGGGTGGCGGCGCTGACCTTGCCATCCCCGGCGCTGCCGCGCACGGAGCCGTACTGGAGCTGCACGGCAAGCTGGTCGGTGTAGTTCTCCAGGTACCAGCTGTTGCGGAGCAAAGTGAAGGGCAGGCCCGAATCACGGAGGGCCTGTTCCGTGGCCTGATGTTCGGCGGCCAGCTGCATGCCGGTCGTGTCAGCGTTGGCGATGCTGGTGTAGGCGATCAGTCCGACGCCCGCCTCACGGGCGGCGTCGATGGCCTTCCGGTGCTGCTCAATACGCTGGCCGACCTCGCTGCCGGAGACCAGCAGCACCTTCTCGGCGTCCTTGAACGCCTGATGCAGGGAATCGGCGTCGTTGTAATCGATGGGGAGGACCTGGACGCCTTGCTCGGCGAAGTCGGCGATCTTGGCAAGATTCCGGCCGGCGGCCACGATCTGTTCCGCGGGAACGTTTCGGTTGAGAAGTGCTTCGACGACGAGGCGGCCGAGCTGGCCGGTGGCGCCGGTAATGACGATGGTCATGGTTTATTGCCTTTCACCAGTGGAGTGAGTGTCACTGATGCAAACCGCCCGCCCGGTTGGATACTTCCCAGAAGAGAGTACGCACTTTAAGGTAAGGTACCTGCATGAAGGTTAGTGCCCAGGTCAGCGAGCCTGTATTTCCCTTTGCTGGCGGCATTTTCCCCGCGGGCTGTCCCAGCAGGACTGTTCTCGACCATGTCACCAGCAAGTGGGGCGTCCTGATTCTGGTCGCCCTGTCCGAGGGGCCGCAGCGCTGGAGTGACCTGCGCCGGCGCGCCGAAGGCATCAGCGAGAAGATGCTGGCACAAACCCTGAAGACCCTCGAAGGCGACGGGTTCGTGCGCCGCGACGCCCAGCCGATCATTCCTCCCCGGGTCGACTACAGCCTCACCGCCAGCGGCCATGACCTTGCCTCGCTGATGCTGCCCCTGGTCGCCTGGATTGCCGAGCACGCGGACGGGATCGTCAACGCTCGTCCGGGTTCCGCGGATTCGGGATCGGCCTCTAAAGCCGTTCGAAGCTAAGCAGCCTGCCGGGACGCCCGCGCGGACAGCTGAGAGCGCCGACGGATGACGTACTCCGCCGCCGCGACGTTGATCACCCAGCCCGCCCCCAGGAGCACCGCGCGGGTCGGAACGTCGGTTGGGCCCACCAGCAGTAGCCAGGGGATGCTGACCAGGGCTTGGGTTCCCGCCCCGACGGCGATCGCATAGGCGCGCGTCATCCAGGCGCTGTGCCGTACGAAGTCACGGCGCCAGATCGCGACGAGGCCCAGGACGATGCTCACCAGCATTGCCGTCCCGAAGAACAGCCGGAGCGGGACGTCGGTGTGGCCGTCCGGGAGGGCGTAGAAGACAGACATCCACAGGCCGGAGAGGGCGGCGAGCAGGCCGGCTGGTATCAGGATGCGGCCGGCGATGCGGTGCCAGCCATGCCGGCGTCGCAGTGAGGGAACGAACTGGAACGCTCCGAGCAGGGAGTACACGGTGACGCTCGCAATGTGCGTCACCACCGGGACTGGTGACGCGAAAAACCGCGCGTTCTGCGGCGTGATGGCAGCCCCGGCCGTCAACTCGGTCAGGCGCAGGGCCCCGAAAATCACCGGGATCAGGCTGAGGAGGATCAGCCCGGCAGGCACGGGCCACTGGGCCCGGGGGAGCCCGACGAGCGTCGGGGCACCGATGATTTCAGTTGGCATGTCGAATCCTCCGCTTCCCGGTGTACGGTGTACACCTCATGTCTGACGATAGGTGTACGGTGTACACTTGTCAATGGAAAACGGCAAAGGGAAGGTGCGCACATGGCTCAGCAGATGGAGACTGCGCGCCGGGTCCCCCTGAGTCGGGACCGCGTGCTGGAGGCCGCCGTCCGGCTTGCCGATGAGGTGGGCATCGAGCTGGTCAGCATGCGCAGGCTGGCGCAGGAGCTCGGCGTGGTGCCCATGGCGCTGTACAAGCACGTGGCGAACAAAGAGGAACTTCTCGACGGTATGGTGGGCACGCTGGTCGGCGAGATCGATCCTGCAGTCGGCGATGCAGGCTGGAAAACTGCGGTCAAGCTGAGGGTGCTCTCGGCGAGGCGGGCGCTCCTCAGGCATCCCTGGGGCCGCCCGGTGCTGGAATCCCGTACCAACAGGACGCCGGCCGTGCTTGGGTACATGGACTCGTTTATCGCGATGTTCCTGGCCGGCGGTTTCTCTGTCGATCTCACCCACCACGTCATGCATGCCCTTGGCAGCCGCATGTGGGGCTTTACCCAGGAGCTGTTCGACGATCCGGCAGGCCAGACGGCGGGTGGCCAGGCCGAGATGCACCCGGAGGTGCAGGCCGCAATGTACCGGGAGATGGCTGCGCGCTATCCGAGCATATTGCAGGTCGCCATGGCGGCCACACACGATGACGGCCAAGTGGTTGGGCAGGGCTGTGACGACCAGTTTGAGTTTGAGTTCGCCCTCGATCTGCTCCTTGACGGCTTTGAGCGACTTCATCACCAGGACTGGACCTCGAAGGGGGCGAAGCTGGACCAGGGATAGTCCGACGCCATAGGTTGAGGGGATGGAGGTCCTCGACTGGCTGCTCGACTCTGACCCCTCGGTCCGCTGGCAGGTCTTGCGTGACCTCACCGACGCGCCGGAGGAGGATGTACTCGCCGAGCGGGCCCGCATCTCTTCAGAAGGCTGGGGTGCCCGCCTGCTCGAGCTGCAAGGCGAGGACGGCCAATGGGACGGGGGCACGTTCTTCCCGTCATCCTACGATGGCTCCGAGAAGGGCCAGCCCTGGACCGCCACGACCTATAGCCTGCTGCTCCTGCGCGACCTCGGCCTGGATCCCCGCAGCGATGCGTCCCGCCGCGCCGTCGAGCTCGTCCGGGAGAAGAGCCGCTGGGAAGAGGGCGGCCAGCCGTTCTTCGAAGGCGAGGTGGAGCCGTGCATCAACGGCAAGGCCGTCGCCCTCGGCGCCTACTTCGGGGAGAACGTCGACGGTGTGGTTGCGCGCCTGCTCGGTGAGCAGCTTACCGACGGCGGCTGGAACTGCGAGGCGGAACGAGGCTCCACGCGGTCGTCATTCGCGACGACGATCAACGTACTCGAAGGGCTTCTGGAACATGAACGGGCCACCGGGGGGACGCCGGCGTCGGTCGCGGGTCGGCGGCGTGGCGAGGAGTATCTGCTGGAGCGCGCCCTTCTCCGGCGCAAGAGCACAGGGGAGCTGATCGACCGGGACTGGCTGCAGTTCTCGTACCCCACACGCTGGTTCTACGACGTGCTCCGCGGACTTGAGTACTTCCGGGCTGTCGGGGGACCGTCGGATGAACGCATGGCCGAGGCGGTCGGGGTGCTGCGCTCGAAGCGGCGGTCCGACGGGACCTGGCTGCTGGAGAACACCCATCCCGGGCGGGTGCATTTCGCCATGGAGGTGGGCGACGGACGGCCGAGCCGGTGGAACACGCTCAGGGCGCTGCGTGTACTCGAGTGGTACGGGCACCAGTAACCTCGAGCCCTGGAACGACGACAAAAAAGGCAGGGACCGGGCGAAGATCCCGGTCCCTGCCTTCGGAAATTCGAGCTAGCTGGCTGACACGGTCTCGGCGGCCGCCATTGCCTTCCATTCCGCCACGCGTGCCTGGTGCAGCGGCGAGCGGCGGACCACAGCGTAGGTAGCGCCAAGGACGGCGAACCAGATCGGCGTGACCAGCAGCGCCGTGAGCGTGTCCGGCTGCGTGGTCAGTGCCCAGACCAGGAACGCGAAGAACGCGAAGACCACCCACACCATGGGAATGCCGCCGGGCATCTTGAAGGTTGAGGCCCGGTGGAGTTCGGGGCGGCGTTTCCGGAACACGAGGTAGCTGGCAAGGATGATGGACCAGACGAACATGAAGCAGACGGCGGACACGGTGGTCACCATGTCAAACGCCACTCCCACGTCCTTGCCTGCATACAGCAGAGCCACGCCGGCGAGCAGCAGCACGCAGGAAAGGAACAGGGCGTTCTGCGGGACCTTGCGGCTGGAGAGACGGCCGAAGACCTTGGGGGCGTCGCCGTCGTTGGCAAGCCCGAAGACCATGCGCGAGGTGGAGTAGATCCCGGAGTTGGCCGAGGACATGGCGGATGTCAGCACCACGAGGTTCACCACGGTGGCCGCAATCCCCAGCCCGGCCAGCGAGAACATGCCGATGAACGGGCTGTGGCCCGCCTGGAACTCGGTCCACGGCGTGACGGACATCAGGATGACGAGTGCGCCGACATAGAACAGCATGACGCGCAGCGGGATGGCGTTGATGGCGCGGGGCAGGTTGTGTTCCGGGTTCTTGGTTTCGGCCGCGGCTGTTCCCACCAGCTCGATGCCCACGAATGCGAAGACCGCGATCTGGAAGCCAGCCACGAAGCCCATGAACTCGCGCGGGAAGAAACCGCCGTGGTTCCAAAGGTTCGTGAAAGTGGCCGTGCCGGCGTCGGACTGGAAACCGGTGAAGATCATCACCAGGCCTACGGCGATCAGCGCCACGATGGCCACGATCTTGATCAGCGCGAACCAGAACTCGGTCTCGCCGAACGCCTTAACCGTGGGCAGGTTCAGCAGCAGCAGGATCACGATGGTGGCCAAACCGGGGATCCACGGCTGGATGCCTGGCCACAATTCGTTGGCGTAGCCGGCAATCGCGATCACGTCGGCCACGCCGGTCACCACCCAGCAGAACCAGTAGGTCCAGCCGGTGAAGAAGCCTGCCCAGGGGCCCAGGAGGTCCCCGGCGAAGTCGCTGAACGACTTGTAGTTGAGGTTGGACAGCAGCAGCTGGCCCATGGCCCGCATCACGAAGAACAGCATGAAGCCGATGATCATGTATACGAAGATCACGGACGGCCCGGCCACCGAGATGGTCTTGCCGGAGCCCATGAACAGCCCGGTGCCGATGGCGCCGCCGATGGCCAGCAGCTGGATGTGCCGGTTGCTCAGCGAGCGTGAAAGGTGGGGCTCGCTGTCCCGGCTGGAGGCAGTTCTCTGCCCAGTGGTTGTCTGCTCAGACATGTGCAAAATCCTTTGAAAAGTCCGCCGCGAGGGTGGTGGCGGTTACAAAATCAGCGTCTCCAACCTACATCCTGGTCGCGCTGGACGACGTATCACCCGTCTCAGCTGCCCCATCCCCGGCCTTCGCACTTGACTGTTAGGGTACCTAACTATTAGGCTACCTAACTATGAGCACACGCGAACAAACAGAGCTGCAGACCCTCGCCCTAGACTTCCGTGAGGCGCTGCGCCACAGCGTGTACCTCGTGCGCCGCCTCGACGCCGACGGCGATCTCAGCGCCGCCCAGCTCAGCACGCTCAAAATGCTGCTCGACGACGGCGTCCGCGTGGGGGAGATCGCCCGCAACCTCGGCGTGAAAGTTCCCAGCGCCACCGAACAGGTCATCAAGCTCGAACGTGCCGGCCTCGCCCGCCGCGAAGCGGACCCGGACGACTCACGTGCCGTCCGGGTGGTGCTGACCACGGAAGGCCGTGCCGCCGTCGACTCCGCCAATGAGCGCCGCAACGCCGTCATGGCCGGGATCCTGGCGGCGCTCACGGAGGACGACCGGAAGGCCCTGGCCGCCGCGCTGCCCGTTATCGACAAAATCAACAGCTCACTTCAGAACTGAAACAGCCAACACTTAGGAGTGCCATCCATGGACGGCCAGCGCGCAGAGACTCTGCCGGCAGTGCAGGAAAACGCAGTGCAGGAAACGATCGAGGCGGAAAAGGCCTCGATCCTCAAACAGCCCAAGGCGGTGTGGGCCACGGCCCTCGCGGCGGTGTTCGCGTTCATGGGCATAGGCCTCGTGGACCCCATCCTGCCGGCCATCGCCAAGAATTTGGATGCCAGCCCCAGCCAGGTCTCGCTGCTGTTCACCAGCTACTTCCTGGTCACCGCCGTCGCCATGCTGATCACCGGCTTCGTTTCCTCGCGGATCGGAGGCAAGCGGACCCTGCTGGCCGGCCTGGCCGTCATCGTGGTGTTTTCCTCCCTGTCCGGAACGTCGGGCAGCGTGGGTGAGCTGATCGGGTTCCGC
Source organism: Arthrobacter sp. 10L430 (assembly GCF_056395245.1). Taxonomy (NCBI): domain Bacteria; kingdom Bacillati; phylum Actinomycetota; class Actinomycetes; order Micrococcales; family Micrococcaceae; genus Arthrobacter; species Arthrobacter sp. 10L430. The sequence goes on from NZ_JBFTJD010000025.1 coordinate 36,988, forward strand.
GCCGGCTGGGGCCTGGGTAACGCGCTCTTCGTGGCAACTGCGCTGGCCGTCATCGTGGGAGTGGCCAGCGGCGGTGCAGGCACCGCGATCATCCTGTACGAGGCCGCCCTGGGGCTGGGCATCTCCCTTGGCCCGCTCCTCGGCGCGCTCCTGGGTGGCTGGCAGTGGCGGGCACCGTTCTTCGGCACCGCTGTACTCATGGCGGCCGCCTTCATTGCCCTCATCGCCCTGCTGCCCAAGACGCCCCTCCCCGAACGCAAAGTCCGGCTCTGTGACCCGCTGCTCGCCCTGGGCCACAAGGGACTGCGGACGACCGCGGCCAGCGGCCTGTTCTACAACTACGGCTTCTTCACGGTTCTCGCCTTCACGCCCTTCATCCTGGGCATGGACGCGTACGGCATCGGCGGAGTGTTCTTTGGCTGGGGCGTCGCCGTCGCGGTATTCTCCGTTTTCGTGGCGCCGGTGCTCCAGAACCGCTTCGGCGCAACCAGGGTGCTCACCGGCACGCTCGCCGTGCTGATGCTTGACCTGATCGGGCTGGGCCTCGCCGCCGGGCACTCGGTGCCGGTGGTTGTGGTGCTGGTGGTGGTCTCGGGTGCGCTGCTGGGAATCAACAACACGATCTACACCGAACTCGCGATGGGCGTATCGGACTCGCCGCGGCCGGTTGCCTCGGCAGGCTACAACTTCGTCCGCTGGATGGGCGGCGCGCTGGCCCCGTTCGCCGCGGCACAGCTGGGCGAACACTTCGGTCCCCAGGTGCCGTTCTTTGCGGGAGCGGCAGCCATGGTGGTGGCCATCGCCGTTGTGTTCGGCGGGCGCCGCTACCTGGCGGCCCACGAGCCCCACGTGGTCTAGCCGGACCGACGCTCTCTCACTTCCTGTCGGTTTTTCAAGAACGCTCTCCCACCCCGGTTCCGCGGGTGAGAGAGCGTTCGTGTTTTCCGCGCAGCAAGTGAGAGAGCGTCGGGCGGGTCGCTTCGCGCACCTGGCGCGGAGCGCGGAGCCGGATTGCCTAGACCTTAACGGACCCCTTGGGAACAAACAGGGTCTCAGCCTGTTCCAGCGACATGCCGTTCGTCTCCGGCACCTTGTACATGACGAAGAAGAACGATGCTGCGGCAAACAGTGCGTACATGGCGTACGTCAGCGGCAGCGAGCCTGCGGCCATCATGGGGAAGCTCAGGGTGATGGCGAAGTTGGCGATCCACTGGGCGGCGGCGGCCAGCCCCAGGGCGCGGGCGCGGATCCGGGACGGGAAGATCTCGCCCAGCAGCACCCAGACGAGCGGGCCCCAGGAGGCGCCGAAGCTGACCACGAAGACGTTGGCCGCGACGAGGGCAACGGGGCCCCAGACGCCGGGGAGCGAAATGTCAGAACCGGTGCCCTTGGCCGAGGCGAAGGCCAGGGCCATAGCGCCCAGCGATACCGCCATGCCGATGGAGCCGGCGAGCAGGATGGGCCGGCGGCCGATCCGGTCCACGAGGGCGATGGCCACCAGGGTCACCAGGATGTTGGTGATGGAGGTGGCCACTGAGATGGTCAGCGAGTCCTTCTCCTGGAAGCCCACGGCCTTCCACAGCGTGGTGGAGTAGTAGAAGATCACGTTGATGCCCACGAACTGCTGCAGCACGGAGAGCGTGATGCCGATCCAGACCACGGCCTGCAGCCCGAACACCTTGCCGCGCAGTGAACCCTTCTTGCCTGCGAGCTGGTCTTCCTCGATCGCTTCGCGGATTTCACGGAGGTGGCGCTCGGTGTCCTCATCCGGGGCGATGGATTCGAAGACCTTGCGCGCCTGATCCTCCTTGCCCTGGAAGACCAGGAAGCGCGGGGATTCCGGCAGCGTGTAGGAAACGGCGCCGTAGACAACTGCGGGGACGGCGGCGGCAAGGAACATCCAGCGCCACGCCTCGATGCCCAGCCAGAGCGGCTGGTCGGCGCCGCCGGCGGAGGTGGCGAACAGTGCATCGGACAGCAGTGCGGCGAAGATGCCGGTGGTGATGGCCAGTTGCTGGAGCGACGCGAGGCGCCCGCGCACATGCCGCGGTGAAATCTCCGAGATGTAGGCCGGCGCGATCACCGAGGCCAGGCCGATGCCCAGGCCGCCCACGAGCCGCCAGAAGATCAGGTCCCAGACGCCGAAGCAGAAGCCGGTGCCGATGGCGCTGATCAGGAACAGGAGCGAGCCCAGTTTCATGGCGGGGATCCGGCCGTAGCGGTCGGCCACCTTGCCGGCCATGTACGCACCGGCCGCGCAGCCCAGCAGGGCCACGGCCACGGCGAAGCCGGTGACACCCTCGCTCAGGCCGAATTCTTCCTTCATGGCGTCGACTGCACCGTTGACCACGGACGAGTCGAAACCGAACAGGAAGCCGCCCACGGCGCCGGCAAGCGCCAGCCAAATGACCCGCTGCGGGATCCTGGCGGTTGGTTGCTCCTTGGCGGTGGGCATGGTTCTCCCTCGGGGGTTTGGGGATGGGTGAATGCGGTGCGGACGTCGTCGGCTGCGGTACCGGCCCAGACGGCCGGCGCACACGCGCCTAACAGTGTGCCACGTCACCGCTTGCCGTTCCACTTGGGGACAGAAGACGACGGCGGCGGGGCGGCCCGCCGTCGTCGTTCTCACCGGGGGTGCTGACGGGAAAACACAACGGGAGGCAGCCTAAAAGACTGCCTCCCGCGACGTGTTTACGGGGCGTGCCCGCCGAAGATGGCTAGTGCGCCGGCACGGACTCGGATCCTGCTCCCTGAGCGACCGCCTTCGGGTCCGTCAGCTTCTTGTTCGGCAGTGCGAAACTGATCAGGAAGGCGATCCCGGTAAGCGCAGCGGCGGTGAGCATTACGGCGTCGATCGACTGGGCGAAGCCCTCGGTGATGGGCCGGGTGAGCACGGGGTTGGCCGTGTGCAGCCAGCTGGTGTCGTTGAGGGAATCATTGCTGGCGCCGTTCTTGAAGAACTCGTAAAGCTTGGCGTTTGCGGGATCGGCGGCCACGGCGGGATCCTGGAGGACCTTGAGGTAGTCGGCGTTCTGCACCGCGTCCTTCATGCCGGTGGCGATCTTGTCCGCCGCGAGGCTGAACAGCATGGAAATGAAGACGGCGGTTCCCACGGCGCCGCCCATGGAACGGAAGAACGCAGCCGACGAGGTGCCCACGCCCATGTCCTTAGGCGGGACGGAGACCTGCATGGCCAGGGTGAGCGGCTGCATGCAGAAACCCAGGCCCAGGCCGAAGAACACCGCGATCAGGCCGGGAACCCAGAGCCCGGTGTCCACGCCGAGCGAGAAACCCATGACGACGGCGGCCGCCGTCAGGATGGCGGTGCCCAGGATGGGGAAGATCCGGTAGGTGCCCGACGACGAGATGGTGCGGCCGGCAGTGATGGAGCCGAACAGGATGCCCACCGTGAACGTGATCATCATGAGGCCCGCCTCAGTGGGGGTGAGGCCCTTCACCAGCTGCAGGTACATGGGGAGCATGGCGATGGCGCCGAACATGCCGATGCCGATGATGAAGTTCAGCAGCGAGGACAGTCCGAACGTGATGTTCTTGAACAGGCGGAGCGGGATGAGGGCGTAGTCGCCGGCGCGCTTCTCGGCCAGCAGGAACGCAACAATGCCGACGACGCCCAGGCCGTAGCAGACGAAGGAGCTTGTCGAGGTCCAGCCCCAGCTGCGGCCCTGTTCGGCCACGAGCAGCAGGGGAACGATGGCCAGGGTGATGGCGGCGGCGCCCCAGTAGTCGATCTTCTGCTTCATGTGCTTCGCCGGCAGGTGCAGGTACAGGAAAACGACCGCCAGGGCGGCCAGGCCGATGGGGAGGTTGATAAAGAAGACCCAGCGCCAGCCGTCGAAGCCGAGGATGTTTGCAGAGCCGGCGAACGCGCCGCCCACCACGGGGCCGAGCACCGAGGAGATGCCGAAGACGGACATGAAGTAGCCCTGGAACTTGGCCCGGTCCTTGAGCGCAACGATGTCGCCGATGATGGTCAGCGCGAGTGCCAGCAGGCCGCCGGCGCCCATGCCCTGGATGCCGCGGGCGACGGCCAGTTCGGTCATGGAATGCACCGAGCCTGCATACAGCGAGCCGGCCAGGAAGATTACGATCGCGGCCAGGTACAGCGGGCGGCGGCCGAAGATGTCGCTGAGCTTGCCGTACAGCGGCGTGCTCACCGTGGAGGTGATGAGGTACGCCGTGGTGGCCCAGGCCTGCAGTGAGAGGCCGTCGAGGTCGTTGGCGATGGTGTAGATGGACGTGGACACGATGGTCTGGTCCAGCGAAGACAGGAACATTCCGAGCATGAGCCCCACCATGACGGTGATGGTCTGGCGCTTGGTCAGGGCCTCTCCGGGCGCGGGTCCTGCGGTGGTTTTGGACATGGCTGCTCCAGGGTCAGAGAACGGGGGATCGCGATTGATAGTTGCTTTCAGTAACTATATTACTTCCCGTGTTGTTCCCGCTGGCTGAATTTTCTTGCCGCACCCTTCACCGAGAGGTTAGATCCCGGCACTCAGACGCCTCGTAAGCGCCGGGAACTCACGCATCACCGCTCGATCAGGATGCCGTCCGGGTCGCACCAGATAGTGGTACCCGTGCGGATGGTCACGCCGTCGATCAGCAGGTCCACGTCCGTCTCGCCGGCGCCGGCCTTCGCGCTCTTGCGCGGGTTGCTGCCCAGCGCCTTGACGCCGAGAGGCAGTTCCGCAATCGCCTCACGGTCCCGGATGGCGCCGTTGATGACGACGCCGGCCCAGCCGTTTGCCACGGCGCTCGCCGCGATCATGTCCCCCATCAGCGCCGTCCGCAGCGAACCGCTGCCGTCCACCACCAGCACAGCGCCGTTGCCCGGTGAGGCCAGGGTGGATTTGACCAGTGCGTTGTCCTCGAAGCACCGGACAGTCCGGACGGGACCGCTGAAATGGGTGCGGCCGCCGAGCGACTGGAATTGCAGGGCGATGGAGGCCAGCTCCTCGCCGCGTTCGTCGTAGAGGTCGGCCGTGTTGACGGCGGCGGGTTCGGCCGGGCCCTGGCTAACCGTGGGATTGCTGGCGGGGGAAGCGGTCATTGTGGTTCTCCTCGATAGCGGCGTTCGCGGCCATAGCAGCGGTCTGTGATGCCCACGATAGTCTGATTTCACACGATCAAAACCGTTACAAGGGGAGCCTGCCATGAGTCTGTCCGACATTCCCGGTGCAGTTCCCGAGCCTGGATTGGCGGGGCAAAGGGCGGCCACGGCGCTCGCCGAGCCGACTGCCCGGGTCAGGCCGCTGTGGACGACCGGCGTGGTGCTGGTCAACCTGGGCATCAACGCCGCGTTCTTCGGACCGATCCAGGTTCTCCTCGCGCAGCAGGCCGAGCATTTCGACGCCGGCCAGAAGGAAGCCATCCTGGCCCTCGTGACCGGTGCAGGGGCGGCGGTGTCACTGGTGGCGAATCCGCTCTTCGGTGCCTTCAGTGACAAGACAACCTCCCGGTTCGGCCGCCGCGTGCCGTGGGTGCTGGTGGGTGCTGTCCTCGGGGCAAGCGCGCTGATCGGCCTGGCCGGAGCGCCCAACGTTGCCATCATGACCCTTCTTTGGTGCCTGGTGCAGGCCGGCTGCAATGGTGCCTACGCCGCCATCACCGCCGCCATTCCCGACCGCGTCCCCGTGCCGCAGCGCGCCACGGTGGGAGGGCTGGCCGCAATGGGCCAGACGGTGGGTATCCTCATTGGCGCGGTGATTGGCGCCGTCGTCAGCGGAAACTTCGCACTCGGCTACGTGGTCTGCGCAGCTGCCCTGGTGGCCGGCGTGGTGATGTACCTCTTCAGGAATGAGGACGCGCCGCTCCCCGCCGGAACCAGGCCGCAGCTGAACTGGGCAGACTTCCTGCTCGGCTTCATCCGCCCGCTGCGCCACCCCGACTTCGCGTGGGCATGGATCACCCGGCTGCTGGTCAACATCGGCAACCATATGGTCACGCTGTACCTGCTGTTCTTCCTGTCGGACGCCGTACACCTGAAGGAGACAGCGGGGCTCGAGCCTGCCTTCGGCGTGCTGGTGTTGACCGGCCTCTACGCGGTGTTCGTCATCATCACGAGCGTGATCGGCGGGCGGCTCAGCGACCGCACGGGCAAGCGCAAGCCGCTGGTTATCGCGTCCTCGGTCATCATTGCGCTGGCATCCCTGATCCTCGCCTTTGCTCCGACGTGGACCGGCGGCATCGTCGGCGCCAGCGTCCTGGGGATCGGGTTCGGCGCCTACCTCGCGGTGGACTTCGCGCTCATCACCCAGGTCCTGCCCAGTGCGGGGGACCGGGGCAGGGACCTGGGCGTCATCAACATCGCCAACTCCCTGCCGCAGGTCATCGCCCCGGCCCTCGCCTGGCCGTTCGTCACGCTCTGGGGCGGCTACGTGTCGCTCTACGTCGCCGCCGCCGTGATCGGCCTGCTGGGCGCCGTCTTCGTGGTCAAGATCAAGGGCGTCGACTGACCTGACGCCCGTGGCCTGCAGGCGAGCCCCAAACCCCAGTGCCGTATAGTTGAGTCCGAATTGCGGGCAGGACTGGGATGGGGACTCTCCTGGCTGCCGCAGGAATCTCAACCCTCCGGACTGATGATGCTTGAATTAAATCCAGATCTTCCGCCCATGGCCGCCCCTCCGTCCCTGCCCCGGCAGCAGGCCCGCTATGCCCGGATCCTGGACGTCGCGGCCGGCTTCGCCCGCAAGGGCCTCAAATCGGTGACCCTGTCCGAAGTGGCTGCGAAGGCAAACGTTCCCCTTGGCACGCTGTACCGCTACTTCCCGTCCGCCACGCACCTCATGCTGGCGCTGTACCGGCACCAGCTGAGCGAACTCAAGGTGGGCAGCTGGCCGGGTGCCGGAACGGTGCGCATCCATGCCCTGTCCGGTGTGGTGATGGAAATTTTTCATATGCGCGTGATGCAGCCTGCCGTGGAGCAGTGCCTGACCAAGGGCGTGTACGTCAACGACCGGGACACCACGGCGCTGCTGCGTGAGATCGATGCCCTGTCGGAACGGGCTGTCACCGGTGCGAGTGGCGACGCCGCCGTCTCGCGAGTGCTGCTGCTGACCGTCACTGGTCTAGTCCAGTCGGTGCGCTGTCGCCGGTTGTCGCTGTTCGAGGCGGAAGAAGACCTCAAGAAAGCGTGCTCGCTGCTGGTTCCGCGGCCACGATCCATGCGCCACACGGCGTAACTGGTCTAGACCAGTACCCCCTTTTTGCTGCCGTTTCGGTGAATTAGGCCACAAGAACCCCGCAAACCACGTTAAGTGGCCCCTCAGCGGGCAAACAGGCGGCCGCGCAATGTTTACCATTGCAGGACCGGAGTGGCTAGCAACCCGCACCCGCGGGCTTCCGGACGGACCCCCACCCTATGGGCCGTCAGCGAAGCACGCACCTGACCATCTTGAGCTCCAATGCTTGAGCCATACTGTGCCGTGCGCCCACGGCTAGCCCAGGAGACAACGACGTGTCCACTGAAACGATCGCCACCATTGACAACACCGCGGCCGAAGCGCTGACGGAGCAGGAAATCTTCGCGGCCCACGAGGGCGGCAAGCTCTCCATCGCCAGCACCGTCCCCCTCACCAACAAGCGCGATCTTTCCATCGCCTACACACCGGGTGTCGCCCAGGTCAGCCGCGCCATCCACGCCAACCCGGATCTCGCCAAGACCCACACCTGGGCCCAGCGCCTGGTGGTGGTGGTCAGCGACGGAACCGCCGTGCTTGGCCTCGGCAACATCGGCGCCAGCGCATCCCTTCCCGTCATGGAGGGCAAGTCCGCCCTGTTCAAGGCGTTCGGCGAGCTGGACTCCATTCCGCTGGTCCTCAACACCACGGACGTGGACGAGATCGTGGAAACGCTTGTCCGCCTGCGCCCCAGCTTCGGTGCCGTCAACCTCGAAGACGTCTCGGCCCCCCGCTGTTTCGAACTCGAAGAAAAGCTCATCGAGGCCCTGGACTGCCCGGTTATGCACGATGACCAGCACGGCACCGCCGTCGTGGTCCTCGCAGCCCTGACCGGCGCCGCGAAGGTCACCGGCCGCGAGCTCCAAGGCTTGCGCGTCGTGGTTTCCGGCGCCGGAGCCGCTGGCATCGCCGTCGCTGAAATCCTGCTCACGGCCGGCGTCAAGGACGTGGTTCTGCTGGACTCGCGCGGCATCATCAACGCCGAGCGCGCCGACATTGCCGCGGATCCCGCCAGCAAGAAGTCCCAGATGGCGCAGCGCAGCAACCCCCGCGGCATTGCGGGCGGTCCCGGTGAGGCCCTGCTCGGCGCCGACGTCTTCATCGGGGTCTCCTCCTCCAAGTTGGACGAGGAGCACCTCAAGCTGATGAACCACAGCTCCATCGTCTTCGCGCTGTCCAACCCGGACCCCGAAGTGCTGCCCGAGGTTGCCGCCAAGTACGCCGCCGTTGTGGCCACCGGCCGCAGCGACTTCCCCAACCAGATCAACAACGTGCTGGCCTTCCCCGGCATCTTCCGCGGCGCCCTCGACGCGGGCGCCCGCCGCATCACCCCCGCCATGAAGCTTGCTGCAGCCCGCGCCATCGCCGAGCTGGCCGAGGAAGGACTGTCCGCCGACTACATCGTGCCCAGCCCGCTGGACCCGCGGGTGGCACCGGCCGTCACCGCTGCAGTGGCTGCCGCGGCAGCGGAAGACGCCGTCTGACCGGCCGCCAGGGCGGCAGCTGACAACGGCTGACTGAAAGCCCGACGGCGGTGCCTCCCGTGCTGGGGAGGCATCGCCGTCGTCCTTCGCCCGGGAGCGCCCTGAAGAGCCGGAACCCTAGACTGGGGGAATGAATGCCCAGACCGTAGTGACCGTCCTGTGCGGCTTGGCCATCCTGGTGGGCGTGGCCGGCACCGTCATCCCCGTGCTGCCGGGCAGCCTCCTGATCGGGCTGGGCCTTCTCGCCTGGGCCATCTGGGGCGGCGAGGGCGCCACCGGCTGGTTGGTTTTCAGCATCGGCATGGTGTTCGTGCTGGCGGGCATGGCGGCCAGTGCGGTGCTGGCGGCACGCAAGCTCAAGGAACACAGAATCCCCAACCGGAGCGTCGCAGCCGGGATCGTGCTGGGTATCGCGGGCATGTTCATCATCCCCGTCGTGGGCCTGTTCGTGGGGTTCGCCGCCGGACTGCTGCTCAGCGAGACGCAGCGCACCCGCAACTTCCGCACCGCCCTGACCACCAGCTGGGCCGCCCTCAAAGCCACAGGCCTGGGCATCCTCGTGGAGTTTGGCCTGGCCTGCCTGGCCGCGAGCACCTGGGTGATCGGCGTATGGGTGGGCGTGGCTTCGGGCTAGATTCGCGTGGCCACTAGCATGGAGGAATGACCGCCGGGCAGATTCCAGGACCGATCTACCGCGACACCCGTGACCTCACCCCCTTCGGCGCCGGCCAGGTCCGGACGCCCGCGCGGGAATTAGCCGAGGGCGTCGGCGGCCTGATCCACGGGGTGTTGGGCGGCCGGGGCGGGGCCCTGATCAGTGTGGACGGCACGGTGCCCAGGCTCAAGCGCCTCGCCGGCAAGGCGGCCAAGTCCGTCTACGACGCCATCTTCGCCAGCACCGACCCCAACCGGCTGATTGCGGTTGGCCGTGAGTACCCTGGCTGGTCGGGACTTTGCTACGTGATGGCTGGCCTGCTCGCCCACAAGCAGGGCGGCTACCTCCGTGCTGTGGAGCTGCTGCAGCGCGGCCTCACCACCAAGAACGACGACGACGCGAACCAGTTCGCGGCCAGCTACCTGACGCGCGTGGTCACCCGGGTGGAAGTCGCCGAGCGCATCGAGGTCCCCGTGCTGTTCAGCGAGGAATCGGTGTTCCTCGCGTTGTCCCATTCTCTGCGGGAGACGGGGCAGACGGAAGCCGCGCTGGAAGCGCTGGGCATGCTGCCGCCGTCGCTGCCTACCGCCCTGGCGAGGTGCGCGCTGGCCCACACGCTCGGGCGGGACCACGAGGTGGTGGTCTGGACCGAGGGGCTGCTCAACGCCGACGACCTGTCCGCCGCCCTGCTGCTGGTCCGCGCGCGCTCGCTGCGCCGGCTTGGCGCCCACGAGCATGCGCAGCAGGCACTGAAGGAGGTCCTGCGGCGGCGCAAGACCAGCATGGCGCTGCGCAACGACGCCCTGACCGACCGCGCATTGCTGGTGCTGGACAACGGCCGCAAGTCCCTGAACCCGCGCGACTGGCGGCGCCGGCGTGCCGAGCTCGAAACCTTCGAGGTCATCCGCAAGGACGTCGAGGAGCGCAGGCTGTGGGAACAGGAATGGAAGCAGTTCGGCGGGGACTGATGCGATGGCCCGCCGGGCTGGCCCTCGGCGTTGCCGGTTGCGGGCTGGCTCTTGTGGGCGTGGGCCGGCGGCGGTACAACGGACAAATGACCGACGCAATCACGCTGTGGATGGAAAAGTACATCACGGCTTGGACCAGCAATGCTCCCGACGACATCCGGGCGCTGTTCACTCAGGACGCCGTTTACGCGACCAGACCCTATGACCCGGACGCATGGCGGGGCAGTGAGCAGATCGTGGAGCGGTGGCTGGCCTCTGCGGACAAGCCCGAGGACTGGAGGTTCGAGTGGTCCGTGCTCGGAGCCGACGGCGACCTCGCCTTCGTGCAGGGACGCACCACCTATCTCGATGACAGGACCAGCTATGAGAACCTCTGGGTGATACGGCTTGGCCCGGACGGTCGGGCGACGGCGTTTACCGAGTGGTTCATGGAGCGCAAGACCTGAGGTCCCGTGGTGGCCCGGCCGGAAACTAGGCGAGCCTGGCAAGGAGGGGAAGCAGCTGTTCGGAGAGGAGTGCTGCGCCAAGGCCCACCATGATGATGCCGCTGGCGAGGGTCACGGTGCGGGCGGCACCAGGCCGGGACTGAAGCAGCTTCCGGGACAGGAGTGCAACGCAGGTGTAGACGATCGCGGCCAACAGCACGAACGTCAGGCCGAGGAGGCCCGACTGAACAGGCACGGGAAGAGGCGCCTCAGCGCTGACAAACTGCGGCACGAGGGCCAGGTAGAACAGCAGTCCCTTGGGATTGATGCCGCTGGTCCCCATCCCCTGGAGGAAGGTCCGGAGCTGGTTCTGCCCGGGATTGCCGTCGGCGGCCCCTGCGGTGAAGCTTGCACCGCGCCAGGACCTGATGGTCGCAGTTCCGAGCCACAGCAAGTAAGCCGCTCCCGCTATGGTGAGCCAGCCGAGCACTCCCGGCATACCCGCCAGAACAGCCGCCAGCCCGGCGACCATGAGCACTGTGTGGAGTACATAACCGCTGCACAGGCCGGCTACGGCGGGCACAAAGCTCCGGCGCCCCAGCCCCGCCGTGATGGAGTAGGCCCAGTCCACGCCCGGAGTGCAGGCGAGGGCGGTGGCGACGGCCACAAAGGCCAGAAATAGCTGAAGATTCATGGGGCGCTCCTGAGTGGCGGTTACAGGAAAAGCCTAGGCAAATCCCCGCCATAAGTGCTCCCTGATTTCGCGCAAAACCTGGCTCCCGGCGTAAGATTCTTGCGTGATTGACCATATCGACAGAAATATCTTGCGCCATCTGAAAGAGGACGGGCGCATGACGGCCACGGCCCTCGCGGCGAAGGTGGGACTGACGGTGGCGCCATGCCACCGACGGCTCCGCGATCTGGAGGCATCAGGGGTGATCCGCGGCTACAAGGCGGACATTGACCCGGCCGCCGTCGGCCTCGGTTTTGAGGCGATTGTGTTCGTGACGCTCCGCACCGTGGACCAGTCAACGATGGAGATCTTCGAGAACCGCGTTGCTGAGAACCCGAACATCGTAGAGGCACAGCGGCTGTTTGGGTCTCCGGACTACCTGCTCAAGGTGATCGCCGCGGACCTTCCGTCGTACCAGCGCTTCTACGATAGCGAGCTGACTGTCCTTCCCGGAGTGGAACGGCTGACCTCGACGCTGGTGATGAAGAACCTGAAGTCCAACGCCGGGCCGCCCGTATAGATGGCCGGGCCTGACGACGGGCCGCCTTTCCGGGTTAAAAGCGGCCGGCCGCGGAAGGAATCCTCCGCGGCCGGCCCGGTTGTCATCGTTGAACCCTCAGCTCTACTGTCAGTCCTGTCTCAGGAGGATCTGTCAGCGGGGGTTCAGGACGACATTCTGGAATCCCCCGGTTCCAGTGCCTGTGTGAAGCCAGAGCGTGCCGTCGGCCGAAGTGGTGATGACGTTCGGCTTGCCCGTTCCGGCGAAACGTCCCACGCTGGCCAGCGACTGGTACGCGTTCCAGCCCGTGCCGATCTGCTTCCGGGTCAGGAAACTTGAGGCGCCGCTGCCGGGGTAGAGCCAGAGGGTGCCGTCCGCGGTGCGGGCCATCAGGTCGGACTTTCCGTCACCGTTGAAGTCATTCGCTGCAATCACCTGGTTGAAGCCGCCCCACCCCACGCCGATCTGCTTCTTGGTCAGGAATCCGCCCGTGCCGTTGCCGGGGTAGAGCCAGAGCTTTCCGTCGGCCGACTGGCCGATGATGTCGCTCCGGCCGTCACCGGAGAAGTCGCCGGGTGCCAGAATCCGGGTGAACACGTTCCAACCGGTTCCGATCTTCTTCGCGGCCTGAAAATATCCCTTTCCGTCGCTCGGGTAGAGCCACAGCGAGCCGTCCGATCTCGCCGTCACCAGGTCCGGACCGCCGGCGCCGTTGAAGTTTCCTGCGGACACCACCTGGGTGAAACTCTGCCAGCCGACGCCCACCTGCCGGGCAGGCCGGAAGCCGCCGGAGCCGTTGCCGGGCTGCAGCATCAAGGCGCCGTCCGAGGTGCGGGTCAGGACGTCGGGCTTGCCGTCGCCGTCGAAGTCACCTGCCTCCCAGACCTGGGTGTACCGGTTCCAGGCTGTTCCGATGGCCAGCTTGGGTGCGAGGGCGCCGGCTCCGTTTCCGGGGTACGCCGCCAGTGCGCCGGCGCTGCTCGCGGTGAGGACGTCGGTGCGCCCATCGGAGGTGAAGTCCTGGCCGCCGATCAGGTCCGAAGCGCTGCCCCATCCGGTGGCCAGGGTCTTGCGCGGCAGGAAGCCGCCGGTTCCGTTGCCCGGGTAGAGGTATACAGTGCCGTCAGCGCTGCGTGCCAGCACCCCCGCAGTGCCTTGGAGTCCGCCGGCCGCTGCGAGGGCCGTGAAGCCCTGCCATCCTGCCCCGACCTGCTTGGCCGGCAGGAAGTCGCCGGTTCCATTGCCCGGGTACAGCCACAACGATCCGTCGGTCCGCATGGCCAGCAGGTCGGTGGGCTTGTCGCCGTCGAAGTCGCCGGCTGCAACGATGCGCTTGAGGCTGCCCCAGCCACTCGCGATCTGCTTTCGGGCCTGGAAGCCGCCCGTTCCGGTGCCGGGGTACAGCCACAGCACGCCGTCGGACGAGCGTGCAATGAGGTCAGTCTTGCCGTCGCCGTTGAAGTCGCCGTTGCCCAAGACCATGTTGAAGATGTTCCAGCCGACGCCGATCTTAACCGGAGTTCCCACTTTGTTCCCGGCCTGTCCCGCGAGGAGGAACAGTGAGCCGTCGGCTTCCCGTGAGACCACGTCCGCCCGACCGTCTCCGTTGAAGTCGCCGGGGGAAAACTGGATCTTCGTCCTCAGTGCTAGGTCAGCGTTGATGGTCACAGTGGCCGAGTCGGCCGTGACCGCGTTGACGGTCACCAGCGTTCCGGCGTGGGTTCTGAAGGTGCGGCCGGCCTGCCAGGCGTGGTTCGGGCTGTAGTAGCCGCTGAACGGAATGGTCGAAGGCATGAGCGTCAGGGATGACGACGGAGTTGCTCCGCCGCGCTGGACGATTTTCACGCCCCGGTTCCCGGCGTAATCGGAAGCCAGGTAACTGTCGTAGCCCACGGGCTGCCGAAGCTCAAGGTAGTACACCTCGCGGCTTACCGGATCGCTGAACTTCACAGCCCGGTTCGCGAGCGTCCCGCCCCAGGGCCGCAGGGTGTAGCTCTTGACCCCGGATGCCACGCCAAGGTCGCGGACCTCGTCGCCGCGGCCCAGTCCCCTGGCATCCCAGAAGGGTGAGCTGATCACCGGCATGCTGTACCGGGAGGCGCCCATGAGGTCGGTGGTGTCGCCGTACTCCCGGATGTAGCAGGAGGAATCGGCAAACTGGCCGGTGCTGGTGGTGCTGACGTCGTTGATGCCGCTGCCGCACTGCAGCGCGTCCGCATGCATGGAGCCGAGCACGTGGCCGAATTCGTGGGTGAGCACGCTGTTGGTGAAGTTGCTGATCTGCGGCATCAGGACGCGGCCGCTGTTGCCGTTGCTGCTGTAGCCGGCGCCAAGTGCGCCGTAGGAGAGCGTGCCGGTCGGGATGAAGACCACCAGCGCGGTGTTGGCGCCGTACGTCCACTTCAGTTCGGCGGTGATCTTGTTGATGATGTCGTAGTAGGACTGGGACGAAGTGGCGGCGGACTGGTGCCCCGCCAGCCTGCTCGTCACGGTCATGGAGATGCGGCCGCCGGACATCGCCTTCCAGTAGTTACTGGTGGCCACAATCGCCTGGTCCGCCGCGGCCATGGACACGGCGTTCTTGTTGTCGGCCAGCTTGGCCGTCACAAGTTTGACCGTCATGGGAGCGGCCGCCGTTCCTCCGGCTTCCGTCTGGAGGGCAGTCCCGGTGGGCATGCCGGCCATCGGTACTCCCGGTGCCGACTCGTACATGTGGTCCCCGTGCGGGGTTCCGGCCACTTCCTGTGCGGCAGGTCCGTCGGTGGCGGGGTCAGTTGCGGCGAGCGAGGGGCCGGCCGGAAGCGACACGAGCCCAGCCAGGACCAGGAGGCCCGTCACTGAGGCGATTGAGCGGGTAAATGAGCGCATGGAGTTCCTTATTGAGACCGAACCCTGGCGGAGACCTTGGGATGGAGGTGCAACGGCTGCCGGTTGTGACCGCTACAGCGAATGCTGAATCAGGCTACAGTCGGCGCCGCAGCACGACCGGCAGATTATCCGCAGTTTTGTCCAATGGTTTGCGCAGGATCGGCGTGGCGCGTTCGGGCGCGCCGTCAGTCGCTCAGCAACCCGGTGGTCCGGTAAGGAATGACCTCGCGCAGGAACATGCTGGTGGAGGTCCGGACTATCCCGGGGCAGAGCCGGATCTCTTCGGAAACCCGGTACAGATCGTCCGGGCTCGTGGCCACCACCCGGATCAGCAGGTCCGTGTCGCCGGCCGGCGCATGGCACTCCAGCACCTCCGGAATTTTCCGCAAGGCAGCAATGGCTTCATTGAGGTGGCTCTGGTCGAGTTCGGCACTGACCGCCGCCGCAACTCCCCGGCCAAGCGCCGCGGGGAGCACCCGGCTGCTGTTGGGCCGGAGGGCCCCCGACGCCGTCATCCGCTCCAGGCGCGACTGCACGGTTCCGCGGGCCAGCCCAAGGCGCTGGGCCAGCACCATGATGGGCAGTCTGGGATCGTCGTCGAGAGCGGCGAGGATCCGCCGGTCCGTGGCGTCAAGCTGCTGCAATCTGATCACTCCCTGTCTGTGGATTGTTCCCAACTTGGTCAGATTGACCACTACGCGGAGGGGCTGTTGCGCCTACTGTATGGCTTCTGCTCAAATTGTGGCAACAAGGCAACGGCTACCGCCGGAACCCGCAGGCTACAGGACCCCCGGCACACCACCCGGTCCCCTGGAGACGCTTCCCGCAAAGAGGCCGCCGCTGATTGACACTTGTTCACGCATCGTCTTTCCGCAAGCAGTGCCAAGGTTTCGTGGAACTGAGTTCCGACGCCCGGAGCCGGCACGGCAAGAGCCCCTGAGCCACCGAGCCCCGTTTCACCGGGAGTGCGCGGTAGCTGAGGGGCTCTTGTGGTGTTCCGGCATAGGCTGGAGGACATGAGTAGCGCCGGCCGTTTCGCCCCCAGTCCGTCCGGCGAACTGCATGTGGGCAATCTTCGGACGGCCATGTTGGCCTGGCTGTTCGCCCGGTCCACCGGACGGCGGTTCCTGCTCCGCGTCGAGGACCTGGACCGGGCCCGCGCCGGGGCGGAGGCGAAGCAGCTCAGCGATCTGGAGGCCATCGGCGTGAGCTGGGACGGCGCCGTCGTGCGTCAAACCGACCGCGAGCCGCTGTACACGGAAGCCATCAGCCGGCTCGCGGCGGCCGGGCTCACCTATGAGTGTTTCTGCACGCGCCGGGAGATCCAGGAGGCACCCTCCGCACCGCATGCCCCCCAGGGTGCCTATCCGGGAACCTGCCGGAACCTCCCGACGGCGGAACTCGAGTCCAAGCGATCGGAGCGCCCCGCCGCCGTCCGCCTGCGTTCGGCCGTGACCGAATGGGCGGTGGAGGACACCCTGCACGGCGTCTTTACCGGTGTTGTGGACGACTTCGTGCTGCGCCGCAACGACGGCGTGACCGCCTACAATCTTGCGGTGGTCGTGGATGATGCCGAGCAGGGCATAGATCAGGTGGTCCGCGGCGACGACCTCCTGCCATCGACGCCCCGGCAGGCATATCTAGCGTTCCTCCTGAATATGCCCGTGCCGGAATATGCCCATGTGCCGCTGGTGGTGAATGCCGACGGCGCGCGGCTGGCGAAGCGCGACGGCGCCGTCACGCTGGCCGACCTTGCATCGGCCGGCGTTCCCGCGGATGCTGTCCGCCGGACGATCCTGGACTCCCTGGGTCTGCCGGGCGCCTCCCTGGACTCCGCGCTGTCGGAGTTCGACCCGGCCGCCCTGCCGCGTCAGCCGTGGATCTGGCCGGGCATGTAGTTGGCTTCAGTGGGTACGCTGGGGTTATGCCAGAACAAGGACCACTCGAAGCACGATTCACCGTAGAGACCGCCAAGGTCCTTGCCGAAGTGGCGCATAACCGCCAGAAGGACAAGCTCAAGCGTCCGTACCGGGAGCACGTGCTTGCCGTGGGCGATGCGCTCGCCGATTTCGACGACGACATCCGGATCGCCGGGTACCTGCACGACATCGCCGAGGACACTCCCATGACCCGGCAAGCGCTGCTGGACATGGGCGTCTCTGACCGGGCCGTGGGCATCATTGAGCGCGTGACCAAGCGCCTGCACGACAACCCGGACGACTACCAGGCCGGCATCCGCTTCATCGCCGAGGACCACGACGCCACGCTGGTGAAAATCGCCGACAATGCGCACAACTCCCTGCCGGAACGCGTGCAGGCACTGGCGGAAAAATGGCCGGACAAACCGCCCGTCACCCGCTACGCCGATGCCCGGCCGGTGCTGTACGCGGCCGTTGCCGAGCCGGAGATCCGCAAGATCCTCGAACGCATCAACCCGTTCCTGCTGCCGGAGCTTGACGACATGCTGGACGAGGCGGACGACACCGACTACGAGACGCTGTCCTACGAGACTGTCCCGGCAGTGGAGCCAATCGAGCCAGTGGAACCGCTCGCATCGCTGGCTGAGCCGTCCGGGACGCTGCCGGTCGAGCCCGTCGAGACCCGCAGGGACTGAAGCGAGGCTCAGGAGGACGGGTGCGGTGCCTTGGCCTGCTGCTCCAGCGTGTCCATTGCCTCCTGGAGCCGTTCGGTGCCGCGGCGCTCATCAATCACAATCGAGGCGCCCAGCGCCAGGACAATCACGAGCAGGCACGCGGGCACGGAAACCCCTGCGGCGGCAAGGGCCACGGTGCCGGCGAGCACCATCACGACGCCCGCTGCGACGGCGATGACTGTGCGGTCGATGCACGTCATGACGCTAAAGAGCGCCGTGAGCGAGATTTTGAAGAGCGCCACGGGCACGGCGATGCTGGCGACGGCGACGGCGGCGCTGATGTGGGCCTCATGGTCAATGTAGAACGCCGCGACGTGCAGCCCTGCCCCTGTGGCGGCAATGGCAGCAAAGATGAAAATGTGCCCGTAGCCGAAAAAGAACGACCGGTGCCGCTGGAGGTGGAGCGCCCGGCCGGCGGGCAGGATGAAGTAGATCCACCACATGCCGAAGGCCAGCGCCGTGCCGCCGAATCCGACCAGGGCCGCATCCAGGGTCCAGCCGTGGTTGGCCACAATGGCCCGGAGCGTTTCGATCGCGCCGATCAGGCACTCGCCCAGGGCGATGATGGCCAGCAGTCCGTAGCGCTCCGCAATGTGGTGCGCATGCCACGGCGTCCTGGCCTGGCGCTCGGCAACATAGGGGGCGGCCATCTCCAGCACGAACAGGGGCGTGGCCATGAGGAAGGTGGCGAGGACATCCGCCTGGACAATGAGCACAGCGATCCAGCCGAGCTGAACGGCGCCGAGGTATTTGGCGTAGCGGAGGCAGGTCTGGCGGCGTGCAGGGTCCTGCCGCGCGGCGCGGAGCCATTGGAACACCAAGGCCAGCCGCATGATCACATAGCCGCCAACCATCACCGCGTTGTCCACATGATGCCCCTCCACCAGTGAGTGGAACATCGGTTCGATCCCCATCGCCAGGATGAGGACACCCAGCAGCTGGACCATCGTAACAATCCGGAACACCCAGTCATCGGTGTCGTAAGCGCTGGCGAACCAGGTGAAGTTGATCCACGCCCAGATCACGGCAAACATGGCGAAGGAGAAGCCCAGCAGACCGGCACCGAAGTGTGCCTCCGCGATCTCGTGGGCGAACTGGCTGCCGGCCACGCCGAAGGCAATGACAAATGTCAGGTCGAAGAACAGCTCCAGGGGCGTCGCGGTCCTGTGCAGCTCGTGGGGGTCGCGGCCGCCCATCCGGGCCACCGCATGCCGCAGGGGGTTATGGGACATGGCTCAAAGAGTACGCCAGGGACGCCAGCCGCTCCAGACAAGCCCGGCCGCGCCGGACAATCAGGAGGGCTGAAGGGCGGCAGCGAGCCCGAACCGGACTCCGGCGCGCCAGAGCAGGCCGATGTAGACGAGGTCGAAGACGCTGCAGAGGGCCCCGACACCGAGGACCAGGGGCGAGTTCCCAAACCAGCCGAAGACGATGGTGGGCGCCAGCGTCCCGATCCACTTGGCCACGGCGATCAGCAGGGACTGGGCCCTTGGCCCGCCCCGGGAAACGAACATGGCGATGAACAGCCCGGACATCAGCAGGTTCTGGAGGAAGGCGGCGTAGCGGGCGGCGTCCTCCCAGCCGAATTCCACAACGAAGAGCCACTGCACGGCGAATGACGCGATGCCGAGCAGTACGGCCCATCCGACAAAGAGCTTCTGCGAGACCCAGGGCGGCAGTTCGGACCTGCCGAACCTGAAGAAGGTGTACAGGATCAGGACGTCGGCCAGGCCCCAGACGATGTTGAAGACGCCTTGCGCGGTGATTCCTGTGGCCACGGAATGCGACGCATGGATGACTTCCCAGGCGAAGTTCAGCCCCAGCGCCGCTGCCGGAATGGCATAGCTCCGGTCCCTGAACCCGATCCGGATGGCGTCAACGTAGACCACGGTCCAGGCCAGCCCGCTCAGGATCGTCAGGAACAGGATCACTTCGCCCCCTACACCCGGCCCAGGGCCTCTATGTCCTCAAGGAACAGCTCGTGGACCTCCTGGCTCACGGTGGTGCGCGTCTCGCCAATCGCGTCGAGGTAGTCCTCCGTGGCCGGCCCCTTCCGGACGGCCTCACGGACGGAAACGGTGCCCCCGGACGCCAGCCCGCCGTCGTCGTACACTGCTTTTTCCAGGGCACGCTGGGAGGCGCTGCGGGCCGCATACTCGATGTCCGCGGGGGAGAAGCCTTCGGTGCGGTCCACGAGGAGTTCCACGTCCACGTCGTCCACCACAGCGGCGGGGATGAAGCGCTGCCACATGGCTTCGCGGGCCTGGCGGTCCGGCAGACCGATGGGGATCACGTAGTCGAACCGGCCGTGGCGCAGGAACGCGGTGTCCAGGGCGCGGATGAAGTTGGTGGCGCAGACCAGCAGGCGGCCGGGCTGTTCGCGGAAGGCCGGGATGATCTTGAGAAGCTCGTTGGTGACACCCTGCAGCGGCGACGGCGGCTCACCCGAACGCTGGGAGGCGATCTCCTCCACCTCGTCGATGAACACCACGGCGTGCTCCAGCTCGGCGATCTCCAGGAACGTCTCGCGCAGCGCGCCGGCGAGGCCTTTGGGATCGGACGCCAGCCGGGACGGGAACACTTCCACGAACGGCCACTCCAGCCGGGAGGCGATCGCCTTCGCGAAGGTCGTTTTGCCGGTACCCGGCGGGCCGAAAAGCACGACGGCGCGCGGCGGGACCACGCCGTATTCATCGGCGAGGTCGGCCTCGGCCAGGGGGAGGACCAGGCGCCGCTCCAGCAGTTCCTTCTCGCGCCGCATGCCGGCCACGTTCTCCCACAGATCCCGGGCGAGGACGCGTCCGCCGAGCAGGCCGAGGGGCTCGAGCTCCTGGCGCTGGACGGGAATGGTCCGTTCGAAGTAGCGGAGGTTCTTCTTGAGCACGAACCCCCGGCTCAGGAACGCCTCCACCCGCGTTTCGGATTCGGGCATGAGGGCGGACAGCTTGTTCAGCCCGTGCGGCGCCATGCGGTTTTCGACGGCGGCCAGCAGCGAGGTGCCGATCCCGCGGCCGCGGTACTCGGGCAGCGTGGCCAGGAAGACGATCCAGCCCTGGTCGTGCGCGGCGCGTCCGACGGCGGCGCCCACCACCTGGTCGCCCTGCACTGCCACGACGGCGTGGTCTTTTTCGCAGGACGCAAGCACCTCGGAGAGCGCGTAGACGGGTTCGACGTTGGTGGCCTTGAGCGATTCCCAGAGATGCAGGATGCCGTCCAGGTCCGCTGAATGGAAATCCCTGATCCGCCAGTTGGTCATGAAGTGTCTCCCGTGTGGTTCGTCGCTGAGCCAGGTTGAGCTTGTCTGCTGAGCATATGCGAACCGGCCGCGCAGGAGGTTGCGGCGGCGTTGCGTTACGGCGATGGGGCTGAGCGGGCCGTAGGACTAGGCCTTTGTCTCGCCCTTTCCCTTGGAACCCTTCCAGAGGTGGTGGGTGCGGTGGCCGCGCTCGGAATGCACCACCAGGACCGGGCAGTCAGCGTGCGAAACACAGGCTGAACTGACTGATCCCAGGTGCATGCCCATGAACCCGCCATGGCCGCGCCGTCCAACCACCATCATGCGCGCGCCTGTGCCTGCCTCCACCAGTTTTTCCGCCGCCGGGCCGCGGATCAGGTCCTGGCTCAGGCCGTCAGGGGCGTTCGCCCCGAAGGCCTTGTCGAGAGCTTCCTGCAGGGTCTTGGCGGCAGCCGCCTCGAACGCGGCGAAGTCCGGCGGCACATAGCCGGCGTACATTTGCGGGAAATCCCAGCACGCTACTGCGTGCACCCGGGCGTCCAGGGCGGGGGCAAGCCGGGCTGCGAGGCGCAGCGCCTCTATCGAGGAGTCCGAGCCGTCGACGCCGACGACTACTTTGCCTTCTGTATCCATCATTGTTCTCCTTTGAAAAGTGGATCCTTGACTGTGCGCGTCAGTGCGGCGAGGGCTTGTGCAGCGCTACACCCGCCGGCCCGGCATCGCGGAACCGGGCGTCGATCTGCACCACGTCCCGCCCGGCCCTCTGCAGCAGGCTGGCCGCTACGCCGGCGCGGTATCCCGTGGCGCAGTGTACCCAGATTTTCCCGGCCGGAAGCTCGCCTAGCCGTGCCAGCAGCTCATGCAGCGGCACGTTCACCGCCCCGGCGAGGTGCGACGCGGCGAACTCGTCCGTGCGCCGCACGTCCAGCACCGGTTCATCCGCGGGCTTTTCATGCACGACGGCGGCCCAGCCGGCCCGCGGGTAGGAGGCCACGGGGGCGCCGGGAGCAAGCGCGTCCGGCTCGGTGCCGACGGCGGCGTCCGGGCGGTCGATGCCGATCCGCGAGAGGTCGCGGACGGCATTGTGCAGGTCGTCCCGGCTGCCGACGAGCGTCAGCTTCTCGCCCCAGGGCAGGACCCAGCCAAGATACGAACTGAAGCTCGACCCGGACCCGTATTCGAAGCTGACGCTACCCCGGAGGTGGCTGCTGGCGAAGGCCATGCGGCGGCGGAGATCCACTACCCATTCGCCGTTCGACAGCCGTGTGGCCAGCTCACCGGCATCCATGGATTCCGGCAGGCTCAGGTCCGCAGGCCCGGGGCCCGTCAGGTTGATTGGTGCCATGTGCGCGTAGTAGGACGGGAAGGCCGAGAGGTTGGCCATGAGTTCAGCGAGAAAGTGCTCCGGATCAGGGTCGGTCAGCGCGTGGTTGGTGGCGAGCTGTTCGCCGATGGTCGAGGAGCCCGCGCCGGTGGAGGGTCCTGCCGAGCAGAACGATCCGAAGCCGTGCGTCGGGAACAGCCCGGCCCGGGGACCCGCTTCATCAGCCAGCCGGCGGACCGAGGCATACTGGTCGCGCGTCAGCCCGGCGGTGTCTGCGGGGCCAAGCAGATCGGTCCGTCCCACCGAACCGTAGAGCAGGCTTCCCCCCGAGAACACAGCCTGTTCCCCCTCAGGGGTCGTGACGATGTAGGACAGGTGGGTGTGAGTGTGCCCGGGAGTGGCCACGGCACGGAGTGAGAGCCTGCCGATCTGCACGGTCTGGCCATCAGCGATCGGATCCCGTTCGAACGCCACCGAATCCTCTGCATTGACCAGGTATTTTGCGCCGTGGGCGCGGGCAAGGATCAGGCCGCCGGTGAGGTAATCGTTGTGCACGTGGGTTTCGGCCACGTGGGTGATGCGCACGCCGGCCCTTCGAGCGGCGTCCTCGATGCGGTCGGTGTCGCGCTGGGCGTCGATCACCAAGGCCACGCTGCCGTCATGGACCAGATAGCTGCGGTCCCCGAGCTGCGGGGTCTCGATGACGACAATGTCCATGAGCCGGTCCTTCGACATTCCCGGGCGGCGCCGGCCGGTCGCCTGCCGTGCCCCGGATGCCTCAATCGTAGGCCGATCGGCGGCAGAAAGGTTTTAAACCCCGCTATGCCGGCGGACACGTGAGCCAGGGGCAGGAATCAGGCGGTCGGCTTGATGTTCTGGTTGACGTGGAACAGGTTGCCAGGATCGTACTTGGCCTTGACCTGGGCGAGCCGGGCATAGTTGCCCGCGTAATTTTCTTCGATATGTGGCTGGTCGTCGGCGTCGAGGAAGTTCACGTAGCCCGCGCCGGACCCGAGGGGGTGGAGCTCGGCATAGTAGTCCCGCACCCACTTGGTGTTCGCCACGTTGTCGGCGGGATCCTCCCACATGCCGGCGATGGCCACGGCGAAGTTGACGTCCCTGTATGGAAACGCGGTCTCGTCCTGCCCGACGCGGTGGACGGCGCCGTTGATGGGGTAGTAGTGGTTTGCGGTCTGAAGGCTTGGGATGCCTTCGCCGAATTTCTGCGCGACCCTGATGGCGTCATCACTCAGCCGGGCCAGGAACTCGGCCTTCCAGTAGGCCTGGAGGCCTTTCGGCAGCATGGGATCGAAGAGCGTGTTCAGCACCGTGTAGGGGAGTGGCCCGACAAACGATCCGGCCACGGGTGCCACATCCAGGAACTGCTGCCACTGCCGCTCGCCCTCGTCGTGAGGGCCAGTCCAGCCGCCTACCAGCACAACCACTGGCTTCCCGTGGTACTCCTCGGGCAGGAACGGGACCGGCGGGCCCTGGTGGAACCCGAGGAAGAGGCCCATTTCCTCGGGGGCAGTGGCGATGTAATCCCGGTAGAGGCGGGCCACGGCGTCGGCGTGCTCCAGGAGGTAGATGATCACCCCGCCGTAGAGAATGTCCACGGGGTGCAGATTGAACTCAAGGGAAGTCACGACGCCGAAGTTGCCGGTGCCTCCGCGGAGCGCCCAAAAGAGGTCCTCGTTCTCGGTGGCGCTCGCGACGAGGAACTTCCCCTCCGCCGTGACCACGTCAGCGGACTTCAGGTTGTCGCAGGATAGCCCGTACTTTCTGGCGAGGTAGCCGATGCCGCCGCCAAGGGTCAGCCCGGCGACGCCCGTCGAACCGATGATGCCGCCGGTGGTGGCGAGTCCGAACACGCTGGTGGCGTGATTGAAGTCAGCCCACGTGGTTCCGGCCTCGGCCCGGGCCGTGGCGCTGGCCGGATCCACCCGCACGCCGCGGCAGTCCGTGAAGTCGACCACCAGGCCGCCGTCGCAGGTGCCGAAGCCGGGGGCGCTGTGGCCACCGCCGCGGAGTGCGAGGTCGAGGCCCTCGTCGCGGGCAAAATTCACTGCCGCCATGACGTCTGCCACCTGCGAAACACGCAGTATGGCTGCCGGACGTTTGTCGATCATGCCGTTGTACACGGCCCGGGCGGCGTCGTAATCCGCGTGGTCAGAAGTGATGACCTGGCCCCGCACTTTGTCCTGCAGGGCCTGGAACGAGCTGTTGTCCATGGTGAACTCCAATGCGCCCTGATCATGCCTGCATGATCAGGTCTGGGCACGGCACTCGGCGGCCGTGCCGGACGACTAGTGTGCAGCCGACGCAGTACCCGGATGGGGCATGTCTGCAGCGGCGGAGACCGGATGCACCGGAGCGCCGCGCATGTCCTGGCGCTCAGCTGCCCCGGCGTGATTGTCTAAACGGTTGCCCGCCGGGCTGCCGGCGGGCGGATGCCGGTGTCAGCACGTCATTAGACTGCCCGGCTAGTCGTAAGTTACGCCCGCCCCATTCGGCGGTCAATAAGCAGAAATGCCGACGGCGGCACCCCGGTTCCGTCAGAACGGAACCTGGGTGCCGCCGTCGTGATTCAGGAAGCCCGCCTCTCGCTAATTGGGGGAGCTAGATACGGTCAGCGGCGCCGGGACCCGGGCGGTTGGCGATGACGGGGGACATGCCGGTGAAGCCGTCGCGGGCTTCGGCGATTTCGTGGATTTGTTTGCGGCAGGCGTACCAGCCGGCGACCATGAGGGCGCAGGCGACGAGGGTGACCAGGAGGGTGAGGGGGGAGTCGATGAAGAC
>NZ_JBFTJD010000026.1:0-57024 GCF_056395245.1 Arthrobacter sp. 10L430
AGCAGGCTGCAGGCGGCCGCGCAGGCACAGGTGGACTCGACGGCCGGGGCCAATCCGGCCAAATGGGGCTCGTCCCTGGTCTCCGTCCAGCCGGGAACCGGCAAGATCCTCGCCATGGCGCAGAATACGGTGTTCCTTCCCCAGCGCGGGAAATTTGATAGCCAGCTGAACTTCAACGTGGATTCCAAGGACGTCAACGGCAACGACCTCAACGGCGCTGGCGGCTTCCAGCCGGGTTCCACCATGAAGCCGTTCACCTTCGCCGAATGGCTGCACGAAGGCAGGACCATGACGGAAGTCGTGGACGCCAGCAAGCGGGAGTACCCGCTGGGATTCCGCTGGCGGTCTTCCTGCGGGAAAGTGCTCGGCGCGTACAGCACGAAACAGCGAAGGGCCGGCCTGGAAGCCGCCGACGACCTTCAGAACGCCTCGGACGGCTACTACCGGAAGATGCCCGTCAATTACGGACTGTACAACTCCATCAACACGGCCACGTTTGCCTCAGCGGCGCAGCTGGACTTCTGCGGGATCCAGAACATGGTCGACGCCGTAGGCATCCACAGCGGCCTGGACGGCGCCCCGCTCAACATGCACCAGCTGGGCAATCTGCTGGGCGCCACCGGCGTGGCACCGCTGCACATGGCCAATGCCTTCGCGACTTTCGCCGCCGATGGCCGCTACTGTGAGCCGTTCGCGGTCCTGCGGGTGGCGGACGTTGCCGGCCAGCCGCTGCCGGGTCAGGCCCCCAGCTGCCGCGACGCCGTAGACAAGGACGTGGCCCGCGGAGTGAATGCGGCGCTTCAGGATGTGCTTAAGGTGGGATCGGGCATCTACATCAACCCCAAGGTCCAAAGCCGGGTCCCCGTCGCGGCCAAGACAGGAACGAACAACAGCAACGGCGCCACGTGGGTCCTCGGTTACACCACCGGGCTGGCCACAGCGTCCTTCTTCGGCGACGCGCTGGAGGGTCAGCAGCGGCCCGGCAGGAACCTGACCATCAACGGAAAGTTCTACGGCCGCATCGACGGGTACATGATCGCCGGACCCCAATGGGCAAATTACATGCTCAGGGTGGCCAGCCTCTACCCGGCGGCGGCCTTCCCCAAGCCGCCCGCTGCAATGGTCAGGAAGCCTCCCCCCGCTCCGCGGCCGCCCGCAGCTAAACCTGCCCGCCCGCCGGCCAGCCCGGCCACGAGCCGGCCTGCCACGCCGGCCCCGCGCCGCTGAACGGTGCCGAACGGTGCTGACGTGACTTGCGGACCCGCCCGCTGGCCTACGCCAGCAGGCTGTTGACGAGCCGCGCCGCCAAGCGGGCCGTGCGGTTGTCGAGGTCCAGTGCCGGGTTGAGTTCCGCCACGTCCGCGTGCAGCAGCTTCCCGCTGGCAGCGGCCTGGCGGCACACAGCGCTGATCACCGGCAGCGGGACGCCGAACGCCGCCGGCGCGCTCACCCCGGGGGCAACCGACGCCGGCAGCACGTCGAGGTCGATGGTCAGGTACAGGACATCAATGTCAGCAAGAAAGTCCGCAACGAACCCGTGCACCGCGTCCGCTGTGCAGTCCTCATCCAGGAGATATTCCACCCCGAGGCGGTGGGCGGTGTCGAACAGTGCACGCGTGTTGTTCGGTTCGGAAATGCCGACGACGGCGTACTTCAGTTCGCGCCCCGCGGCGGCTTCCGCCCGGGCCATCTGGAGGAACGGCGTGCCCGAGCTGGGCGCGGCTTCGTCGCGGAGATCGAAGTGGGCATCCAGGTTCAGCACCCCGAGCCGCTTGCCCCCTCGGACGGCCTCGGAGCCGGCCACACCGAGGTAGCTAGCGAAGGCGGTTTCGTGGCCGCCGCCCAGCAGTACGGTGAGGTTGCCGGCGTCGAGCAGTGCTGCCACCGCCGCCCCGGCCCGGGCCTGTCCGGCTTCAAGTCCGCGGTCCGTGACTGCAACGTCCCCGGCATCAAGGACAGGCCTGCGCAGGTGGAAGGCCAGGGGCCCCAGCGCCTTCCGGATGACGGCAGGCGCTTGGGCGGCGCCGGTCCGGCCCTTGTTGCGCCGCACGCCCTCATCGCTGCAGAAGCCGAGGATCACTGCCGGGCGGGCAGCCTTGTCTGGAGCGGTGGCTCCGCCGGCGGCCGCCGCGTAGGGGGCCACCGCCTGCCACCACCGGCGGTGCGCATCGCCGTCGCCGTCGAAACGCCCCGTCCAGGGCTGGGGCTGGGCATCGACGGAAAGCGCGGGAAAATCCATGCTTCAAGCTCACCGCATGCAGTCAGCGAAAGCCAGCCAGGCCGCCGTCGTCCTGTCTGAAATCCCGGAACCGCGCCCCGGGCCAACCCGGCTTAAACGGCGAGGTGGCATTTCACGGCAATGTTCTCGAAAAACACTGCCGCCAAATGCCACCTCGGCGAAAGGGAACGCGGTTAGGCCATGCCCAGGGCCTGCTCGAGGGTGCCGATGCCGAAGAACAGGAGGAACGCGGCGGCGACGGCCCACATGAGCGGGTGAACGTCCCGTGCGCGGCCCTGGAAAGTGCGGACCAGCACATACGCGATGAAGCCCGCGCCCAAGCCGTTGGCGATCGAGTACGTGAACGGCATCAGGATAAAGGTCAGGAAGGCCGGAAGGGCGATGCCCCAGTCCTTCCAGTCGATCTTGCCCACCTGGGCCACCATCATGAAGCCGACCACCACCAGGGCGGGGGCCACGGCTTCGAAGGGCACCAGGTTGATGAGCGGCGTGAAGAACATGGCCACCAGGAACAGCAGCCCGGTCACAATCGAGGCCAGGCCCGTCCGTGCGCCTTCGCCGATGCCTGCGCCGGACTCGACGAAGATCTGGTTGGAGGACACGGACGCGCCGCCGCCCACGATCGCGCCGAGTGCGTCGACCTGCAGCACCCGGTCAACGTTGGGGATGTTGCCGTCCTTGTCCACGGTTCCGGCCTCGTTGGCCAGGCCCACCATGGTGCCCATGGCGTCGAAGAAGATGCTCAGCAGGATCACGAACGCCAGCAGTGTCGCGGCGATGAAGCCCAGGTGTTCGAAGGCGCCCAGCGGGTTGGCCTTGCCAATCAGGGACAGGTCCGGGGCAGCCCACTCCGTGAACGTGGGGGCAACGAGGGACCAGCCCTGCGGGTTGACGTTCTTGCCGTCGAAGCTCGGGCCGATGTGCAGGGTGAATTCCAGGATGACGGAGAGGATGGTGGAGGCGATGATGCCGATCAGGATGGCGCCCCTGACCTTGCGGACCAGCAGGCCGATGGTCAGGATGAGGCCGAACACGAATACCAGCGTGGGCCAGCCCAGGAGCTTGCCGTCAAAGCCCAGGCCCACCGGGACAGTGGTGCCGGCCGCATCCGGGATGCGGCGCACGAACCCGGCGTTGACGAGCCCGATCAGGGCGATGAACAGGCCGATGCCCACCACGATCGCCGTCTTGAGTCCGTCCGGAACAGCCTTGAACACCGCGGTGCGGAATCCGGTGAGGACCAGGATCAGCATGGTGACGCCGGACAGCAGGACCAGGCCCATCATGTCCGGCCAGCTCAGCCCCGGGTTGGTGGCCACGGTGACGGCCACGAACGCGTTGACGCCCAGCCCCGTGGCCATGGCGAATGGGTGCTTGGCCCAGGCGCCCATGAGGATGGTGAGGATGCCCGCCACGAATGCGGTGACAGCAGCCACGGCAGGAAAGCCGAGTGTGGCGCCGGAGGAATCCGGGCCGGAAAGAATCAGCGGGTTCAGCACCACGATGTAGCTCATGGCGAAGAACGTGGCAAAACCGCCGCGGATCTCGCGGGAGAAGTTGGACCCCCGTTCGGAAATCTTGAAATACCGGTCCAGTGCAGAGCCCTGCTTAAGCATTAGTCCTCCGGGAGTTTTGGGGTTGGTTGAATCCTATTGGGTTGCAGGCATCCTCCCAGGCAAATTCGCCTAGTCTGTAAGGAAGCCAACACGAGGAGAAATCCGCCCATGCGTTCCACCCGCCAGCTGCTCATCGCCGTACTGGGCGCCGTCGCTTTTGCCGCGATGCTTTTCAGCGCCGGCCCGGCCTCAGCCCATGACGCCGCCGAGTCCAGCAGCCCGGCCGCTGGTGCCACCGTGGCCACGCCTCCCGCGAAGGTGTCCGTCACGTTTAACAACAACCCGCTCGGTTTGGGCTCGCAGATCAAGGTCAGCGACGCGTCCGGAAGCGACTGGGCAGACGGCAAGGTGGAGATCGTTGACAACGTGGCCTCGCAGAAGCTGCGGGACGGCGCGCCTGCGGGCAGGTACACGGTGGTCTGGCGCGTGGTCAGTTCGGACTCGCACCCCATTGAGGGGACTTTCACTTTCACTGCAACCGCCGGGGCTGCAGGCTCGACGGCGGCCGCTCCGGTTCCCACGGCAGGCACACCCCAGCCGGGAATCACCCCGGCTCCGGACAAGGTGCCGGACGCCTCGGAACCGTTCCCGTGGAGCCTTGTGGTGTTCGCCGCCGTGGCGCTGGGGCTGCTGGTTGCACTCGGTGTCCTCGCTCGCCGCAGGCTCGTGGCCGGGAGCGACGACGAGGATTCCGGCGCGGGGGATGCGGCTGACTCCGAAGGCGAGGGCACCGGGGCGCGACCGGGAGGCCGGTCGTCGTAGCCGGGTTACACGGCTTGGACGGAGGCCGGGAGGGCCGCGAAGCTTCCCGTGAGGACTGACGGGACGCTGTCCGGGTGAACCTTGGCCGAGATGGCCTGGCCTACCACCTTGGCCTGGCGGAGCACTTCCTTGGGTGTCGGGGTGATGAGCCCACCCACCCCCACCAGATAGATGCCGATGGCGCGCATGGCAGCCACCAGGTTCTGGCCCACCGAGATGCCGAGATCAGTGAGCATCCTGCGGAGCTGGCTGTTGGCGCAGCGCGTGAGCACGATATGGTCCGCCAGCAGTACGCCGTCGGGGGTGTGGACGGCCCACCGGTGGAGGGTGGGTCCGGCTGTCCCGGGTCCCATCTTGTCCAGCAGCACCGCAGAGGTGTCGCTGCGGATGTCCAGCTGGTGGCTCGAAGCATAGTTGCGAAGGTGGCGCAGGATCTCGTTGCGCTCCTCCCGCGAAGAGCCATCGGCCGCGTCGCACCGTTGAAGGGGTGCCGGCTGGGACGTCTGGCCGCCGCCCGGGGACTCCAACCCGCTCACGATGATGGAGTCCACACCTCGCCGCCGCAGCTCGGTGGCGACTGCCAGGCCGGGAAGGCCGGCGCCGATGACCACAGTGGTGGTCCGTTCAGCTCCGCTGAGACCGGGCATGCTTGACACTAGAGCTTCCTCCTCGAGATTTTCGAAGCGCAGGGCGTCCGAGCCCTGCACGGTCCGCTGCCCCAGCAAGCAGACACAAAATATCGTCCGGACGTGTTCTGAAACACAAATCTCGGATCAACAGTGCCTCGAAGAATACAGACTTTTTCGGACTCTGGATAGCCCTCCGGGAACATTGGCGGGGAACGGCCCGGGGTCAGGGTAAAGCCCCCTGGCAGCCATGCATAACAGGGCCTGAGATTCAGTCGCCGGAGGCACGATTGCTGTGCTCCGGGCATGCTTGCTAAGTACTCTCTGACCGAGAATAGTTGTGTCAAAGAGCACGTTTTCTACACCCGGGTAAAGAAGGCCTGGCGGGTGACGGCGATTGTGCCTCTGTCTGGCAGAATAGCCGCATCATCAGGGCAGTATCGCGAGGAGGCGGACCGAATGGGCGCACACGAGTTGCATCCGGACCCGGCACGGGATGGGGACGGCAGGTCCGCCAGGCCCCAGGGGATAGTGGTCGGCGTCGACGGTTCAGATCATGGGCAGTGTGCGCTGGTGTGGGCAGCCCGCGAAGCCGAGCGCCGGCGTCGTCCGCTTCACATCGTCACCGCGTACTCCGTCCCCATTTTCGCGGCGTCGGGCCTCGACGGCGGGTACGCCACCGTGGACGACTCGGTGATCCGCGAGGGTGCGGAGGCCATCCTGAAGCATGCGGTGGACAAGGTTGCCGGCTACAACGTCGACGTCAGCGCCGCCGTCGAGAACGGCGACGCCTCCGGGGTGCTGCTGGAAATGTCCGAAACCGCCGAGCTTCTGGTGGTCGGAACGCGCGGCCGCGGAGGCTTCGTGGGACGGCTCCTCGGCTCGGTCAGCAGCGCGCTGCCGGCACACGCCAAATGCGCCACAGTAACCGTCCCCCTGATCTGCTCGGACCGCCTGGGGGAGACCACGCAGGACAAGCACATCAGGGCTGAACAGGCCAAAGCCGGCCGCGCTCCCGTGGAGAACGTCGTTGTGGTGGGCGTGGACGGCTCCGAGCAGGCCCGCGTCGCCGTACTTGAAGCCGCGGCCCAGGCCGAGCGGCTCGGAGCGCCGCTTCGGGTGATCTGCGCGGTGCCCCAGTACAGCGGATCGCTGGCGTGGGTGCCGGCGCCGCTGGACAGGGAAGCGCTGTTTGCTGACATCCAGATCCAGCTCAAGGCCGGCGTCGCCTGGCTGCAGAGCCACTTCCCCCGGCTCGCCATCGAAACCCGGCTCCTGGACGGCTCGCCTGTGGAAGTGCTCGTTGAGGCAAGCCGCCACGTGGAGCTGGTAGTCGTCGGCACCCGCGGCCGCGGCGGTTTCGCCGGAATGCTCCTGGGTTCCACGTCGGACGGCGTCCTGCACCACGCCAAGAGCCCGGTCATGGTGGTGCCGGACAGGGAGGATCTGCGGCTTGCCGACCGCGCCAGCTTCGGCCCCATGCTCGGCGCCTCGTAGCCGATGGGCGCGCTGGTTCTCGGCCTCGGTGACATCAGCGCCAACATGTTGCCCCTGGTGGGCGGCAAGGCCGCGAACCTCGGCGAGCTCCTGTCCGCCGGCCTGCCCGTGCCGGACGGCTTCTGCCTTACCACCGAGGCGTACGTTGAAGCGGTGGCCCCGCTCGGGCTCGCCGACGTGCACCGCACCCTGGAGGCCACCCCGGCGGATGACCTGGACAGGCTCGCCGAGCTGGCAGGCCGGGCCCGCAGCCTGATTGAGGCGGCCGAGCTCCCGCCCGGGATCGCCGCCCAGGTGCAGGCCGCCTACGGGGCGATGGGCGGCACGGACCGGCCGGACGTTCCGGTGGCGGTCAGATCGTCGGCCACGGCCGAGGACCTGCCGTTCGCCAGCTTCGCCGGCCAGCAGGACACCTATCTCAACGTGGTGGGGGCGGATGCGTTGGTGGCCGCCGTGCGGAAATGCTGGGCGTCCCTCTGGACGGACCGCGCGGTCGCCTACCGCGCCAGCCGCGGCATTGACCCGTCCACGGTGGCGCTCGCCGTCGTTGTCCAGCGCATGGTGGACGCCGCATCGGCGGGCGTCATGTTCACAGCGAACCCCGTGACCGGCCGCCGCCGCGAGTCGGTGATCGATGCCAGCCCGGGCCTGGGCGAGGCGGTGGTGTCCGGCGCGGTTAACCCGGACCATTTCGTGGTGGACATCGCGTCCGGGAAGATCCTGGAGCGCCGGCTGGGAGACAAACGGCTGGTGGTCCGCGCGTTGCCCGGGGGCGGCACTGAAAGCGTGGACCAGCCTGCTGCGGCAGGGAAGCCCTGCCTGACGGACCCGCAGATCCGGGAGCTGGCCGCGCTGGGCGGCCGGGCAGAAAACCACTACGGATCGCCCCAGGATACCGAGTGGGCGATCGACACGCGCGGCAAGGCCTGGCTGACGCAGTCCCGCCCCATCACCACGCTGTATCCGATGGCGGACAAAGCCAGGCCGGGGGAGGACCTCCGCGTCTACCTGTGCTTCAGCCTCGCCCAGGGGCTGACCCGGCCCATCACTCCGATGGGGCTCGCGGCCTTCCGGATCATTGCGTCCTCCATTGCGCGGGCGGCAGGCTTCGACGTGCCCGACGCACGGAATGGCCCCTCTCCCTACGTCGAGGCCGGCCAGCGCATCTTCTTCGACCTGACCACCGTGGCGCGGAGCACCGTGGGACGCCGCATCGTCCCTAAGGTGTTTGATGTGATGGAGGCGCGCTCCGCGGCGGTCCTGCGCCGGGTGTTCGCGGACCCGCGGTTTTCCATCACCCGGCGAACTCCCTTGGGGCTCATGAAACACGTGGGGCCCGTGGCGGTGCGTGCCCGCGTGCCGGAATCCCTGCTGCGCGCGCTGTTCCGCCCGGAAGCCGCACTGCGGCGCCTCGAAGCGTTCACCAGGAACTTCAGCGATTCCCTGAACCTGCCTCCGGGGGCTTCGCCGCGGCAGCGTCTTGACTACGCTGAGCAGGTCCTGGCCCGTATGTTTCCCATAGTCACCGCCATCCTTCCCCTGCCTGCCCTCGGCTTTGCGATGCTGGCGCTCGCGGGAAAACTTGCGGGAGGGAAGGAACGTTCCGGAAGTGAACGGAGCATCGAGCTCCAGCCGATTCTCCGGGGCCTGCCCAACAACGTCACCACCGCGATGGACCTGGAACTGTGGCGGCTGGCAGCGGCGATCCGTGCCGACGACGGGTCCGCCCGAATGTTCTCCGGGCAGCCGCTGACCGTACTCGCGCAGCGTTTCAGCGCCGGCGAACTTCCCGCCGTGGCGCAGGCGGGCCTGGCCGGGTTCCTGGAGCGGTTTGGCCACCGGGCGGTGGCTGAAATCGACGTCGGCATGCCCCGATGGCGGGATGACCCGACCCATATCCTTGGGGTGCTCGCCAATTACCTGCGGCTCGGCGACCCGGACCTGGCCCCGGACCGCCAGTTCCGCAAAGCCGAAGACGAAGCGGAGGCACAGGTGGCCCGGCTGGTGGCCGAGACCACGGCCAGGAGCCGGGTCCGGGGCACCCTCGTCCGCGCGGCGCTCCGGCGGGCCCGGCTGTTCGCAGGCCTGCGGGAACTTCCCAAGTACCAGCTCGTGGTGGCGCTGGCCGAAGTCCGGCGGCAGGTGGCCGAGGTGGGCGCCACTCTGGCGGCCGAGGGCCGGATCGCCCGCGCCGACGACGTCTTCTTCCTGGACTTTGCCGAGGCCGGGCAAGCACTGGACGGCGCGGACATGCAGGAACTCGTGGCCCGGCGGCAGGGGGCCTACTACCTCGAGCTGGAGCGGCGGCGAATCCCGCGGCTGCTTCTCTCCGACGGCACCGAGCCCGAGACCCTGCTTTCGTCGGACGGGGCTGCCGGGAAAGGTGCCCTGACGGGAAGCCCGGCATCGGCGGGAACTGTGACTGCTCCGGCCCGGGTCATCCTGGATCCGGTGGGCGCGCACCTGGAGCCGGGTGAGATCCTTGTGGCGCCCTCCACCGATCCGGGCTGGACGCCGCTCTTCCTCACCGCCGGCGGCCTCGTCATGGAAATGGGCGGCCCCAACTCGCACGGCGCGGTGGTCGCCAGGGAGTACGGCATCCCCGCTGTGGTGGGCGTCGCGGACGCCACGTCGGTTCTCCGGACGGGACAGAGCATAACGGTCGACGGCGGTGCGGGCACCATAGTGCCCGGAAGCTGACGGCTCCCGCGCACCCAAACTGGCTCACTTAATGTCGTTTTGCGGGCTCAAAGCGGCTTTAGATGCGAGTCAATTTGGGTCCTCCGCCGACTTCCTCCGCCGGATGTAGCGGATGACCAGCCAGACAACGGCGACTGCCAAGGCGGCGTACACCCCGTAGTTCAGATAGCGGGCGTACTGTTCCACCATCGAATACTGTTTGCCCAGCAGGACACCCAGACCGATCAGCAGCCCGTTCCAGATCCCGCTTCCGGCGATGGTGAAGACGCTGAACGTTCCCAGATGCATCTTCTCGGCGCCGGCAGGCAGCGAAATGAGGCTGCGTACGCCGGGAAGGAGCCGGCCGAAAAAGACGGCGGACTTGCCGTGGCGCCGGAACCAGCGCTCGGCGGTTTCGAAGTCCTCCCGGTCGACCAGCGGCAGCTTGGAGAGCCAGCGGATGGACCGTTCCAGCCCGAGCTTCGCTCCGAGGAAATACAGTGCGAGCGCACCCACGTAAGCGCCCAGGGTGCTGGTGAGGAAGACCAGGCCCAGGCTCATTGATCCTTGCCGGGTCAGGAATCCGGCGAGGGGAAGGATGACCTCGCTGGGGATCGGCGGGAAAACCGTTTCTGCGAGCGTGAACAGCCCTACGCCCCATTCGCCCAGCGCGTCCATGGACTGGGCGGCAAAGCCGACTATCCCGGTCAGCTCGTCCGCCGGGGTGGTTGAGGCAGCATAGATGCTCATTTGCTCAGGCTCCCACGGCTGGATGACGGCGTCCCGTCCAGTCTGGCCCAGTACGTTCGCGGGCGAAAGCGCGGCGCCGGAATTAGGGGCTGTCAGGGGATGTGCCGAGGCGTACCCTGAGGATATAACCTGCGACGTCGGAGTGGAGTTGAGATGGCCTCCAAGTGGCTGCGGTGGACGCCCGCCGTGGCCGTACCTGCTGTAATTGCTGCCGGAGTGCTGGCAGGGTCCGTTCCCGCCAGCGCCCGGGATCCCCTGCCCGACAAGACGCCTGCCCAGGTGCTCGCCATGATCGGACAGCACACTACCAAGTCCCTGTCAGGAACGCTGGAACAGACGTCCGAGCTCGGCTTGCCCGATGTTCCCCAGATCGGTCCCTCGTCCGGTGCCGGCACGGGCTCGATTGCGGAACTGCTGGCGGGACCGCACAGCGCGCGCGTCTACGTCGACGGCCCCACCAAAGTGCGGGTCCAGGTCATGGACCGGCTCGCCGAGCGTGACGCGGTGCGGCAGGGCAACGACGTCTGGCTGTACAACTCCAAGGACAACACCGCCACCCACGTGACGCTGCCGGAGAAGGCCGCAGTCCACAAATCGCCCGACTCCCGCACGCCGGGAACCATGGCAACGCCGGAGGAGCTCGCGGCCCGGATGCTGGCAAAGATCGACTCGTCCACGGACGTGACCGTCGGTAACGACGTCGAGGTGGCGGGACGCGCTGCCTACAATTTGACGCTGACTCCGCGCTCGCAGGGGACGCTGGTCGAATCCGTGGCCATCGCCGTGGACGGTGAGAAGGGGCTGCCGCTCAGCGTGGAGGTGCGGGCACGCGGCCAGGCCGAGCCTGCGTTCCGGACCGCGTTCTCCAGCCTGACGCTGGGTGCCCCGGATGCCGGCCTCTTCAACTTCACGCCGCCGCCCGGTGCCACGGTCAAGAACCTGGCGCTGCCGGCAACGCCCCATGCCGCGAAGGACATGGGCAAGCACCACACCAAGGGTAAAGCTACGAACGCGACCGGAAAGTCCCCGTCACTGACGGGCTCCGGCTGGGAGACCGTGGTCGGGTTCCCCGCCCGTGCCGGCGGTGCGAACGCCGGTGCGCCGTCCGCCGATACCCTGCTGAAGGACCCGCTGCTTCGGCAGGCCACAATCGCTGTTCCCGGCGGCCGGGCGATCTCGACGTCCCTGCTGAACGTCCTGATGACCGACGACGGCCGCGTCTTTGCCGGGTCTGTACCCCTGGAGCGGCTGCAGGCCGCCGCTGCCACGAGGTGACTCCCGCTGACCGCGGCGCCGGACTCGCCATCGAGACCAGGGGGCTGACCAAGCGCTTCGGCCACCAACTTGCCGTGAACGCCATCGACTTGGCCGTGCCCCGGGGATCCGTGTTCGGGTTCCTGGGCCCCAACGGCTCGGGAAAGACCACCACCATCCGGATGATGCTCGGCCTCGCCGCGGCCACGGCAGGTTCGGTCACCGTGCTCGGGCTCGACATGCCGCGCCGGCTCGACGAGGTCCTGCCGCAGGTGGGCGCCCTCGTCGAGGGCCCGGCGTTCTATCCGTTCCTCTCCGGCGCAGCAAATCTGCACCGCTTTGACGCCGCGGACCGGCATGCAACGCCTGGCACGCGGCGCGCCCGGGTGGCGGAAGCCCTCGAGCGGGTGGGGCTATCACACGCTGCCAGGAAGAAGGTGCGGGCCTATTCGCTGGGCATGAAGCAACGGCTCGGAATCGCCAACGCCCTGCTTTCCCACAGGGAACTGCTGGTCCTGGACGAACCCACCAACGGACTGGACCCCCAGGGCACCAGGGAGGTGCGCAGCCTGGTCCGGTCGCTGGCCGCCGACGGCGCCACGGTGTTCGTTTCCAGCCACCTGCTCGCCGAAGTGGAGCAGATCTGCACGCACGCGGCGATCATGAGTGCTGGTCGGCTGGTGGCACAGGGGCCGCTGCCGGAGCTCCGCCAGGCGGGTTCAGCGCAGCTCCGCCTGCTAACGCCCGACGCCGGTGCGGCCTCGGGCGTTCTGGTCCGGTTCGGCATGGCCCCGGTCGTCGGTCATCCGGACGGTGCCGGAGCGGTCATCACCGCAACTTTGCCCGACGGCGCCGGCGGCCTGCCGGGGAATGGCGCCCGCAGCACGGAGACCTTCGCCCCGGAATCGATCGTCGCCGCGCTGGTGGCTGACGGCGTCCGCGTCCGCGGCTTCACCGTGGAGCGGGGCAGCCTGGAAGACCGCTTCGTGGCGCTGACGGGGGAGGGCTTCGATGTCGCGCAGTGATGACACCGGCATGGCCGTGCGTGAGGCCCGGCGGTCGCCGTCGAGCGCTTCGCTGGTTGCGTCGGAGCTGACGCTGCTGTTCCGCCGCAGGAGGACCCAGGCCCTGCTGCTGGCACTGGCTGCGATCCCGGTGTTGATCGCCGTCGTCGTCCGGGTCTCGACGGCGGTGCCTGCGGGCCGCGGGCCCGCGTTCCTGGACCGCATCACCCAAAACGGGCTCTTCGTCGGAGTGACGGCGCTGATCGTTTCGGTGCCGCTGTTCCTGCCGCTGACCATCGGAGTGGTTGCGGGCGACACTATCGCGGGGGAGGCCGGCCTCGGAACCCTGCGGTACATGCTCGTGGCTCCCGCGGGGCGGGTGCGCCTGCTTATTGTGAAGTATGTGGGGGCGGCTGCCTTCTGTATTGCGGCCCCGGTGGCCGTGGCGCTCGCCGGCGCGGCTATCGGTGCGGCGCTTTTCCCCGTGGGGCCGGTAACCCTGCTGTCCGGCGACGTCGTGGAGCCCGGCGAAGCAGTGGGGCGGATGCTCCTGATCGCCGCCTACCAGATGGTGTCGCTGCTGGGACTTTCCGCAATCGGGCTCTTTCTGTCCACGCTTACCGATGTGCCGGTGGGTGCCATGGCCGCCACGATCGTGCTGTCCGTCGGCTCCCAGGTGCTGGACCAGTTGCCGCAGCTGGAGTGGCTGCATCCATGGCTGTTCAGCCATTACTGGTTCGGTTTCGCGGACCTGCTGCGCCAGCCGATCGGGTGGGACTCGTTCACCAGCAACGCCCTCCTGCAGGCAGGTTACATCGCCGTGTTCGGGGCACTGGCGTACGGCAGGTTCGTCAGCAAGGACGTGCTGTCCTGACGTGCACCGGCTGGCGCACATTGCACGGAAAACCTTCGGGCTAGTAGCGCGCAGCCACCGGATAGAGCTGCATGCCGGCCATCGCGCTCAGGTCCGTCACGGTGATGCCTGCGGCGGGGTTGAGGGCCTGAACTACCCTGCCGCCGCCCAGGTAGATGGCCACGTGATAAAAGCCCGGGGCGGATCCCCACACCAGGAGATCGCCGGGCTCCGCCTGCGACAGGGGAACGTGGACGGGCGCCTGGGCGAACTGCTCCGACGCCGTCCGCGGGAGGTATTTCCCTGCCGCGGCGAAGGCGTTCTGAACCAGTCCCGAGCAGTCAAAGCCGTAGGCGCCGGTGCCGCCCCATTGGTAGAAGTAGGGCTTGCCCACCTTGCCCAGGGCCACGGAAATGGCGGTCTGGGTGGAGCCTCCGGGTGAGGGGGCAGGTTGCACTGGAGCTGGGGCAGGAGCAGGTGCCACTGGGGCGGGTCGGGCGGGCACTGCCGGGGCAGGCACTGCCGGAGCCGGCACTGCCGGTGAGGGCGCTGCGGGACGTGCCGGCGCGGGCGCCGCCGGCGCTGCCGGGGCGGGCCTGGCAGGCGCAGGCGCCGCAGGCTGCGCTGGAGCCGGTGCCGCCGGAGCAGCCTGCTGCGCGGAGGCGCCGGTCAGGCTTTCCTGTGCCGGCCGGGGGGACGCCGGCGGATTGGATGCGGGCTCATTGGACGCCGAATGGGCAGCCGCAGGCTGATCCGCTGCGGCCTGCTGGGCTGCCGCGGTTATCGCGGCGAGGCGTGCCTGCTGCCGCTGGCGGTCCAAGGCATCAACCCTGGCTGATTCCAGCGCGGCCGTGGTGTGCCTCAGCGAGGCGAGCTGGCCGACCAGGACTGTCCGCTGCGCCGTCGCATCGGACACTGCTTTCAGTTGCGCTTCGTTGGCCTGTTCGGCCTCGGCCCTGAGCGATTCTGCGGTCTTCGCAGCGTCGTCTGCCGCGCGCCGGGCATCAGCCGCTGCCGCGGTAAGTGATTCTGCCGCGGAAGCGCTGTTCACGGCCGTTTCGAAGGCGCGGCTGCGTCCGGCGGAGAGGGCCTGCAGTGTGGAGGCCTGTTGCAGCACATCGCCCTTTCCGGTGACCAGGCTGCTCAGGGCCGGGTTCAGCCCGCCATTGCGGTAGAGATCTCCCGCCAGCTGGCCGATCTCCTTGCGGCTCTTTGCCTGCTCCTTGTCCGCTGCCTCGGCCCGGGCGGTCGCCTCCGCCGCGGCGTCGCCGCGTATGCGCAGCTCCACCAGCGCGTCGCTGTACGCGTTGTTCGCTTCGAGGGTTCGCGCAAAGGTGCCCTCCTGGGCGGCGGCCGCATCGGCAAGGATGTGCTCAATGCTGGTGACCTCCTTTGCCGTCGCGCGTTCACTGGACTTTGCAGCGGCGATGTCCTCGGGAGAGGGGACTTTCGGTGACGCCGGAACCGTGACAACGGCGGCGAGAGCGGACGGCGCTCGGTCAGCCTGCGCCGGCCCCGCGAGGGTTCCAAGAAGGACGACGGCGGTGCACAGTACGGCCGCCTTGCGGCCGGGACCGGACAAACTCATTCGCAAACCTCGCAGCATCTAGGGCCGGGACGAACGAGTAGGGAGGCGGCACGGAAGTGCCCCTCTGCAGATCACCCAGCAGCACTGAGGCTACGTGCCAATAATCACTTTTGCAACACGAGTCACATCAGTATCCTAAACAACACGAGTGTCATTCTGTCGGATTTTGGATGTGCGTGTTGCGCCAAGGGCGGCGCTCGAGCCGCCGTGCGCTCAGGCGTGCTGGTGCGACTCGTGCTCCGAGTGGCTGGCGGGTTCGAGCTGGAACGTGCAGTGTTCGGTGTCGAAATGCGAGCCGAGGCAGGTGGTGAGCTTGTCCAGAACCTGGTCAGCGCCGCGCGCACTCAGGACCGCGTCCTCGACCACCACATGCGCGGAGAACACGGGCACGCCGGAGGTGATGGTCCAGATGTGGATGTCGTGGACGGCAACCACGCCGGCGACGGACAGGATATGTTCGCGGATCATCCGCACTTCCACGCCCTTCGGCGTGGCCTCCAGCAGGACATCCACCACATCCCGCAGCAGGTGCCAGGCGCGGGGAAGTATCATCACGGCAATCAGCACGGACGCGATGGTATCCGCGGCCCGGAAGCCGGTGAGCATGATTACAAGTGCTGCGGCGATGACCGCGAACGATCCCAGCAGGTCGCCCAGCACTTCCAGGTAGGCGCCGCGCACATTGAGGCTTTCCTTCTGGGCGCCGCGCAGGATCAGCAGGGACGCAAGGTTGGCCGCCGCGCCGAGGATGGCCGCGTACAGCATGATGTCCGTCTGGACGTCCGGCGCGGCCCCGATCCGGCGGATGGCCTCACTGAAGATGACCACCGAGATGACGACGAGGATGAGGGCATTGGCCAAGGCGGCGAGGACCTCGGCACGCTGGTAGCCGTAAGTCCGCAGATCGCTGGCCGGGCGGGCGGCGATCCACGCCGC
This sequence comes from Arthrobacter sp. 10L430, assembly GCF_056395245.1. Lineage (NCBI taxonomy): Bacteria > Bacillati > Actinomycetota > Actinomycetes > Micrococcales > Micrococcaceae > Arthrobacter > Arthrobacter sp. 10L430. The sequence continues at coordinate 15,805 of NZ_JBFTJD010000026.1, forward strand.
CAGGAGGGCGATGAAAATGCCGGCGGCGTCGGAGAGCATGTGTCCGGCGTCGGCCAGCAGCGCCAGGGAGCCTGACAGGGCTGCTCCGATCACCTGGACGAGCACCACGGCCACTGTGATGGCAAGGACGGCGATCAGTCGGTTGCGGTGCTTGCCCGTCGCCGTAAGGCCGTGGGAATGGTTGTGGTCGTGTCCCATGCCTACAGGCTAGTCCCAACCGAGCTCGTGGAGCCGCTCGTCGTCGATGCCGAAGTGGTGGGCGATCTCGTGGACCACCGTCACGGCCACTTCGTCCACCACGTCCTCGCGCGTGGAGCAGATGTCGAGGATGGGCTGGCGGTAAATCGTGATGCGGTCCGGCAGGGAGCCCGCGTCCCACCACGAGTCGCGTTCCGTCAGCGGGACACCCTCATAGAGCCCCAGCAGAACGGTGTCCGGGTCCTCGCCCGGCTGCGGCGTGTAGTCGTCCTCGATGAAGACCGCCACGTTGTCCATGGCCCGCGCCACATCGGCCGGGATCCGGTCCAGGGCGTCGCTGACAGCCGCTTCGAAATCAGTCTCTGACATGTCGAAGCCAGAGGAATCACCGGCTCCGTCAGGAACGATGGGAAGTCCTGGCGGCAGGTTTGCGGGCATATCCAAACTCTAGCGGGATCTCCTCCGCGTGAGCCCCACGCCCACCAGGCAGATGGCGCCGCCCACGAGTCCCCAGACCGTGGGGATTTCGCTCAGCACGAGCCACGAGATCAGCACGGTGGTGCCAGGTACCAAGTATGTGGTGGCCGCCAGCTTTCCGGCGTCGATCAGGGAAAGGGCGTAGGCCCATGTGGTGAACGCAATGGCGGTGGGGAAGATGCCGAGGTACACGAGGCCGAGCGTGGCCGGCAGCGGCGCTGCCTGCAGTTCGGTCACCAGCTGGCCACCGAAGGGCAGGCAGCACAGGAACCCCACCATGATCCCGAACCAGGTGGCCTGCGCGGCGGGGAACTTCCGCAGTACCGGCTTCTGGACGATGACGCTGACGGCGGCGAGCGCAGCAGCGAGGAGGCAAAGAAGCACGCCGGCCACATCCGCCGTCGACCGCTGCCCCGAACCCAGCGCGATCACGGCAACGCCACCGAACGCAACGAGGCTTCCGATGATCAGCCAGCGCGGGAACCCCTCCTTGAGGATGACGCCGGCCATAACCGCGATGAGAATGGGGTTGACGTTGATCAGCAGGGCGCTGGTTCCGGCGTCGAGGAGATGTTCGGCGGCGTTGAGGGCCACGTTGTAGCCGCCGAACCACATCACGCCGTAGGCCAGGATCGGCCACCACTCGCGTCCCCGCGGCAGCACGCGGAGTTTGGGCAGGACCACAGCCCCCAGCACGACGGCGGCGATCGCCAGCCGTCCAAGCGTCAGAGATCCGGGGGAGAAGCTGGGTCCGACGGCGCGGATGCCGACGAACGCGGAGGCCCAAAGGACCACCGTGATGACGACGGCGGCGACGCCCAGTTTGTTGACTGGCCCCCTGGCCGGGTTATCCGGTGTCGGCGCACCGTGAGGCCGTGAAACATCGCCGGTCGCGGAGGGGGCAGGGGCGGGTGCGGCTGACGGAGATCCCTTGTGAGGACGTGCGGGCTGCATGGGGCTGGTGTCGGCGGTGGTTGCCATGGTGCCAATGTAGTCCTGTTCCACGTTCAAGGGCTGGCGGAAATCGGTCACGTCTAACCGAGAAACTGCCAATTTTCGGCAGCCCACTCCAGTGCCTCCGAAGTGCCATTCCGGCCAATTTTGGATTTCCCCGGGGTAGGCCCTATAGTTTTAGAGGTCCAGTTCGGAGCAACTCGGAGGGACAAAAACGAATGGCTTCGGCCCTTTATTTTTGCCCTGAATGAGCCGGATTGAGTTCAGGCCCCCATCGTCTAGCGGCCTAGGACACCGCCCTTTCACGGCGGCGGCACGGGTTCGAATCCCGTTGGGGGTACGCAAGGAAGTGGTCAAACCAGGTGTGAAAGTCTGGTAGGCTAAAGGCCTTGAAAAATTGCAGTAGCGATACTGTGAACAGCAAGAAACAAGCAAGGCCCTGTAGCGCAGTTGGTTAGCGCGCCGCCCTGTCACGGCGGAGGTCGCGGGTTCAAGTCCCGTCAGGGTCGCTCTGATTGCCAGAAGAAATTCCGGCTCTCATGGTGACATGTCACCTAGGCTCTGTAGCTCAGTTGGTAGAGCGTTCGACTGAAAATCGAAAGGTCACCGGATCGACGCCGGTCGGAGCCACCACTGGGAAGCACCAGTTCTTCGGAACTGGTGCTTTTCTTCTTTAACCCCGCGACCGCTCTGGCGCCCCACAAGCGCTCCGAAGACGCGCGGGTGGTCTAGGGTCGGGCGAAGTCGGGTGGCGCCAAATCATTGCCGTGGATCTGTGCGGTTCGCGCGTCCTCAGGATGCGCCGGCCCTCCCTCGCGGCCGCTTGAAGCCCCGAGGGGTGGGACCGCTCCGCCCTGGATATCTTCGCGAACGCCAAGCCGCTGACGGCATGCGCCTGCCCGACACGCGCGCCTGCCCGACACACGCCTGCCCGACACCGGGCGGGGTCTTGTTCGGGCTCCTCCACTGGAGCGGTGCAGCTGCACCAACTGGATGCGTGGCGGATGGCAACTATCTTCCATGATCCCCGTCACCTCTCCCCGTGATGTCGATTGCTCCGTAACGGCCCTTTTGCAGACCGAATAGGGCCGTTACGGAGCAGTGGTTAGGTAAAGGAACAGTGGATGACGAAAAGAAATCATATTTGTTAAGCAACATTTGACTCGGATATGTGATCGTGGCACGCGCGCGCTAACGGAAGATGTAAGCGCTTGCACAAATTATGGGCTGGGCCGACGGCACTCCGAAAACCGTGTTGAACTCGGGTGACAACGTTGTCTACCGTTGAATGTGGGCCGGGAAAAGCACAAACCTTCCGAGCCATCCAAGCGGGGTTCTACCCAAACCCCGCTCTCCCTCGACACAACGGCGTCCTCGATGACGCATGCCGTGTCAGCGAGGCCTCCGGAGTGCGGGGGACAGGGCGTCAGCCCGTCTTCCACGAAATTTATCTCCGCGAGAAGAGCAAAAAATGCACAAGCACCCCAACATCACCCGGATGCTGCGGTGGCGACCAGCCGCCGCAGCACTGACGGCCGCTGTCGCTGCCACGGCTTTCCTGGCAGTTCCCTCGGCGCAGGCCAATGAGCCGTCGGATCCGCCGTCGAACACCCAGATGCCGGCCCCCGCCCCGGGCTTTCCGCTGCCGACCAAGCACACGCAGAAGGCGCACGATCCGGCGTCTGACTTCACCTCGAAGTGGACCCGCGCTGATGCCAAGCAGATCATGGCGCAGAGCGACTCCACGGTAAAGCCCGGCCAGAACTCCATGAGTCCGGACGTCACCATGCCGGAGATCCCCCAGGATTTCCCGGCCATGAATGACGACGTGTGGGTTTGGGACACCTGGTCCCTGACCGATGAGCACGCAAACCAGATCAGCTACAAGGGTTACGACGTGATCTTCTCGCTGGTCGCCGACCGCCACGCAGGCTACGGCTTCGACCAGCGCCACTGGAATGCGCGCATCGGCTACTTCTTCCGCAAGACCAACGCTGACCCGGCCAAGGACAAGTGGAACTACGGCGGACACCTGTTCCTGGACAACACCTCCATCGGCAACACCGAATGGTCCGGTTCCACCCGGCTCATGAAGGGGAACGAGGTGAACGTGTTTTACACGGCCACCACGTTCTACGACGTCAAGGAGCGCAACTCCGGCGGCGGTGGAATTGCCCCTGACGCCGTCATTGCCAAGGCGCTGGGTAAGATTCACGCCGACAAGAACGGCGTCACCTTCGACGGCTTCAAGCACACCAAACTGCTGGAGCCGGACGGAAAGATGTACCAGAACAAGGCCCAGAACCCGGGCTTCGCGTTCCGGGACCCCTACACCTTCGCCGACCCGGCACACCCCGGCAAGACCTACATGGTGTTCGAAGGCAACACCGGCGGAACCCGCGGCGACTACAAGTGCAAGGACGAGGACCTGGGCTACGCTCCCGGTGACCCCAACGCGGAGAAGCGTGACGAGGTCAACAGCAAGGGCGCCTACTATCAGACTGCAAACGTCGGCCTGGCAGTAGCAGACAACAAGGACCTGACCAAGTGGCACTTCCTGCCTCCTGTCCTCTCCGCCAACTGCGTCAATGACCAGACTGAGCGCCCGCAGATCTTCATCCAGAATGAAGGCGGCAAGAACAAGTACTACCTGTTCACCATCAGCCACCAGTTCACCTACGCGGCCGGCATGCGCGGCCCGGACGGCGTCTACGGCTTCGTGGGCAACGGCATCCGCTCCGACTACCAGCCGATGAACAACAGCGGCCTCGCACTGGCTTCCCCGACGGACCTGAACCTGCCGTCGGAATCCCCGGAAGCGCCGACCCCGAACCAGAACGGCCGCCAGTTCCAGGCCTACTCGCACTACGTGCAGCCGGGCGGACTGGTCCAGTCCTTTATCGACAACGTGAACGGCGTCCGCGGCGGTTCGCTGTCGCCCACCGTGAAGATCAACTTCCGGGACGGTGTCTCCAAGGTTGACCGCAGCTTCGGCCAGAACGGCCTCGGCCCGTTCGGCTACCTGCCCACCAACGTCCGTGTTGGCGGCGAAGGCCACTACAAGTAACGCCGGGCTCACCCGTAGAACGGCAACACTGCAGTAAATCGGCGGAGGCGCCCGGACCAGTTCCGGGCGCCTCCGCTGTTAAACACCTGCGCCTCGTACGCCCCGTCAGCCAGAAACCTTGGGCTGTCAACTTGGAAAGCAGGGTGTCGCCCCGGCTAGACTCGCACGCCGGGGGACACACGGCCGGCGCCTCCGCCGGCCAGACAAGGCCGCCGTTCGGCGGCGGAACCGATCCAGGAAATGTGAACTGTGAAAAACTTTGCCCGTCCGCTGACCGCCGCCGCACTCTTCGCCACTGTGGCACTGACCGCCTGCTCCGCCCCGACAGCCGGCAGCGCGCCGTCGCCGTCCTCTTCTCCAGACAGTTCCGGCTCTTCGAGCAGCAGCCCCGCCGCGGCGCCGACCCCGGGCGCGACATCCGGAGCTTTTGGAGGCTTCGCCACCGCCGCGGAGGCATGCACCACGATTTCCCAACAGGCCACCGGTGCCTCCCTCCTGCCTCTGTCCGCTGCCCAGGGCAAGACCGCGGAACTTGAGCAGAAGAAGGCGGAGCTGAGTGAAACGGCGGAACGCGTACCGGAATCTCTGAAGGCAGACTTCGCCAGGCTTAATGAAGTGGCTGTGGCCGGGCTGAGCGACCAGACGGTGTATTCCAGCGGTAAGTTCCAGGACGCCATGGCCCCCGTGGCCAAATGGCTGGCCAGCAACTGTTCCTAGTTTTAGTTCCTAGTTATTAAGGGTGCTTCCTGAGGTCAAGGAACGGTGCCGGAACGGAAGGGCGAATCGCGGCTCTACCCCTGACGATGTCGGACCTAGGGGATAGGGTTGTGATCAACGGAAGGGGAGCGCCTGATGGAATACCCGAACACGGATCCTGCCGGCATGCGCACACAAACGGCCCTCAGTCGGGCCGGCGGCAGCGGCCGGACGGTCATCTCTGAAACGGCAGTAGCCAAGGTGGCCGGAATCGCCGCCCGCGCCGTGCCAGGGGTTTACTCCCTGGGCACCGGTTCCTCCAGGGCGCTGGGGGCCATCCGGGACGCGGTAGGCAGTTCAGACCACGCAGCGGGGGTACATGCCGAGGTTGGCGAAACCCAGGTCGCGGTTGATATCACCCTGGTCGCGGCGTACGGCACGCCGCTGCACTCCCTGGCCAATCAGGTCCGGGCCGCCGTTTATTCGGCCGTCGAGAAACTCGTTGGCCTGCAGGTCATAGAGGTGAACGTCGAAATCACCGATGTCTATATTGCCCCGCCGGTTAAACCGGCAGGGGCAGCGGCGGCACCTGAGAGGGAGGCGATCCTGTGAGCCTGACGGTCGTGGGAATCGGAATCGGCGCCTTCGTGGCGTTCATGTCGCTCCAGTTCGGCCTGTGGGGGTTCCTGATTTCCCTCCTGTTCATGGGCATAGGTGCCCTTCTGGGCCGCGCCGCAGAAGGGAAACTGGACCTGCGCAGCGTTATCGATGCCCTCAGCGGCCGGCGCTCCTCATCATGAGCGCGGAAGCCGGGGCGGCTCCCAGCCAGCTCTACAACGGCCACAACCGGATCAGCACCCAGGCCCTGACCAGCCTGGCCAAGGCTGCAGCCGGTGACGCCTTGGGGATTCCGCCGCACGACGTCCGAGCAGAGTGGTCGGACGACGACGGCCTGCTGGCCTTGTCACTGGTCACTCCTATCAAGATTCCCGCCCTGACTGCTGTCCTCCGCGATCCGGCACGGGTGCCGGCTTTCGGTGGCTCCATCTGGGACAGGGCCATTGCCGCCAAGTCCGAGATCCTGGCCAGGGTCACCGAACTCAGCGGTGCTCGGCTGAGCAGGGTGGATATCCGCATCAGCGGTGCCCACGTCACGGAAAGGGGCCGGGTCCGTTGAGCTCCGTCATCGAACAGCAGAACCCAACCGGCGAGGAACCGGCGGATGCCTCCGGCGGGCCGGGCCACTCCGCGTCGTTGGACATGCGCCGGATTATGGACCGGGAAACCCATTCCTCCCGCGCTGCGGCGGCAGGGATCGCCGCCGCCCTCGTCATCCTCTTCTGCCTCTACGCACTCCTCGAATCGGCTGTCCGGGCCGTCGGCCAGCCGCCCTGGCTTGTCGATCCCCAGACGGCAGCCGAACGGATCGTTTCGCTTCCGAACGGCATTCCGCCCCTCCTGCTGGGGGTTACCGGCGCAGTGGTCACGGCTGCGGGCCTCTTCTTTTTCCTCAGCGCCATACTGCCCGGGCGCCGGGCACGGCACTTGCTGGACGACCCCCGGGTGGCCGTGGTGGTGGACGACGAAGTGATCGCGTCCGCCCTGGCCCGCCGGGCGCGCCTCGCGGCAAACGTCACGTCGGAGCAGGTCATGGTGGTGGTATCCCAGCGGCAGGCCTTGGTGAATGTCCGCCCGACCTCCGGTGTACCGGTGAGTGAGAACGCCGTCCGCGAAGCAGTTGAGGACGAACTCCGCTCAATGGCGCCGATTCCCATGCCTGCGGTGCGGGTTAATCTGGCGACGTCGGGGGTGATTGGCGCATGAATAACACGCCCCGGCTGCTCAACAGGATCCTCATCGGCATCCTCGGCCTCAAACTGTTGGCTGTTGGCATCCTGCTGATGCTGCTGGCCACTGTTCCCGCCGTTGGATCCTGGTGGCAGTCCTGGTCAGGAGACGTCTGGGACGGCGCCAACCGGCTCTTTGACGGCACGAGGTTCCCTGGCCGGCAGGAAAGCTGGGTCTGGATTGTCCTGGCCCTTGCCCTCGCGTTGCTGATCGTCCTCATGGTGGCCTGGGTCGCCCAGCAAGGGAAAGGACGTGCCGATCTTCTGCTGGCCGCCGAAGATCCCGGCAGCGTTCCCGGAGACGTGCGGATCGGCGGCGGTGTCGCGGAACAGGCACTGAAGAATGCGCTGGCTGAACGTCCCGATCTTGCCGGCGCCACGGTCACCACCTACGAGGTCCGTGGGCAGCCGGCCCTGAAGATCCGGCTGCATCCGAGGCCCGGAGTCGCCCCGCACACGCTCACCGCGGACACGTCAGCACTGGTCGCGGCGTTGGAAGCGGTCGTGGGCCAGAAGACTCCCGTGCTGGTGCATGTTGCCGCCGGAGCCCGCAGCCGCTTCAGCCGTGCGGAGCGCGTCCGCTGAATGTGACCTCCTGCAGGTCCGGCCGCCTTCCCGTTTGGTGCAGGCACGCCTTGGCCATAGTTTTGAAGAGCGAGGCGTGGTTGTCCATTGCGGCAGCCACGGCCCGTATCCGGGCCCAACCGCCCGGCCAAGCCCGTCGACGAAGGAGAACACTGTGAGCGAAGACGTAACAGGAAACCAGGCTGCCAAGGACGGACTCGAAAACGCTGTGGGCCATGCGAAGGAATTTGCGGGCGACGCTGCCGAAAACGTCAAGGAGTTCGCGGGCGAGACCGCTGAACACGTCAAGGAATTTGCCGGTCAGGCGGCGGGGAGTGTCAAGGAATTCCTCGCCGGAGACGTGGCGGAAAATGCGAAGGAACTCGCCGGCGATGTAACCGAGAACGTCAAGGGCTTCGGGGCCAAGCTTGCCGGGCTCTTCAAGGGCGGCAAGTAGCTTTTTCGCGAGTCACTCGCGCCCGGCGCCGTGGTGCCCCGGCACCCCGGGCAGGCTTACGGGCAGCGTCCGGTCTGTGCTACCACCATTCGCGCCGGATAAAGGCCGAAGAGCGCTGCGTTCCCCGCGGAACGCAGCGCTCTTCGGCCTAACGCGGCACTCTTGTCCTCGGCGTCCGGCTATCCCGCCACGAGGTAAGCTGCGCTGTTCGGCACAATAACTGCTGCGTCAGTCACGGCTTCGGCCGCAACGGAGGCGACCGTTTCGGCGCCCGCGGGTCCGGCCGCACTCGACAACACCACGCGGTAGCCATCCGGAACGGTTGTCGGCTCGGCTGCCATGTTGGCCACCACCAGGATGCCCCGGTTCTGGAACGCCAGGACGCCGAGTTCGGGGTCATGGATGTCGGCCCAGCAAAACGATCCAGAGCCCAGGCCATGGCTCTTGCGCAGCGACAGCGCGGATCGGTACAGCTCCAGCGTGGAACCCTCGACGCCGTCCTGCAGGTCCGCGGCCAGCTCGCCGAAGGACGCGGGCTGGGGCAGCCACGGCTCGGCGGGCTGGCGGTGACCTGCCCCGCCGTCTGACGATCCGCCGTCTGACGATCCGCCGTCGGGCGTTCCGCTGGGAGGTGCCCCCTTGGAAGGTACTCCGCTGGAAGGTGAAACGGCCGCCGTGTAGGCCTCGGCGAATCCGAAGCCGGGCTCGCCGGACTTCCACGGCAGCGGAACGCGGCACCCATCGCGTCCCCGCTCAACTCCGTTGGTGCGGAAGAACGTCGGGTCCTGGCGCGCGTCCGCCGGCACGGTGGTGTGCTCCGGCAGGCCCAGTTCCTCGCCCTGGTAGAGGAAGGCCGAACCCGGCAGCGCCAGGGATACGAGCGTTGCCGCACGGCCGCGCGCGAGTCCCAGGGCGGCATCAGGCTGCTCGTCCTCGGCCGCGATGCCCTTCGGGAAGGTGGTGGGGTCCGCAAGTCCGAAGCGGGTCGTATGCCGCACCGTGTCATGGTTGCTCAGCACCCACGTTGTCGGTGCGCCGACCGAAGCGGCTGCCTCGAGCGACTCTTCGATGGCTACGGCCATGCGCTGGGCGTCCCACCCGGCCAGGAGGAAATCGAAATTGAACGCCTGCTGCATTTCGTCCTTCCGGATATAGCGCGCGAGGCGCTCCGCAGGCTCCACCCAGGCTTCGGCCACCAGCATGCGGTCACCGTCATACCCGGCCAGCACGCGGTTCCAGTCGCGGTAAATGTCGTGGACGCCGTCCTGGTCAAAGAACGGCGACGGCGGATACAGCGGCGACACCGGCTGGTGGTCCAGGGCCTCCCCGGGCGCGTCGAGCACGGCTACTTTCGCTCCGACGGCGTCATCCGCGCCGGCGCTGCCGGCCGCCAGGCTTGCGCGGTGGGCTGTGTGCGGTTCGACTGCCTCCGGGTGGGCGCCGGGGGCGTCCGGAAGATGCCGGCCCTCGGACGAGCCTTCCACCATGGCGGCCACGCCTTCCCAGTCCGGGAGCCCGGCCTCCTTGACCATTCCGTGGGCCACGTCCACACGGAAGCCGTCCACGCCGCGGTCCAGCCAGAAGCGCAGCACGGATCGCATTTCCTCCTGGACCTCAGGGTTTTCCCAGTTGAGGTCCGGCTGCTTGGTGTCGAAGAGGTGCAGGTACCAGTCGCCGGGGGTTCCGTCCGCGTTGGTGGTCCGCGTCCAGGCCGGCCCGCCAAAAATGGACTTCCAGTTGTTTGGGGCCGTGTTCCCGTCGCCGGAACCCTCCGTTTCGTCCTTCCCCGGCCTGAACATGTAGCGTTCCCGCGCGGCTGAGCCGGGCTCCGCAGCCAGGGCCTCCTGGAACCACACGTGTTCGTCCGAGGTGTGGTTCGGCACCAGGTCAACGATGACCTTCACGCCCAGGTCGTGAGCCTCGTGTAACATTTCGTCGAAGTCATCGAGGCTGCCGAACATCGGGTCCACCTGGCGGTAGTCGGCCACGTCATACCCGGCATCCGCCTGCGGGGATTTGTAGAACGGCGACAGCCAGACGGCATCGACGCCGAGCTTCTTCAGGTAGGGCAGCCGCGCGGTGACGCCCCGGAGATCGCCCATGCCATCGCCATTGGCATCGGCGAAGGAACGGGGATAGATCTGATAGACGACTGCGCTGGCCCACCACGTCCCGATGTCGGAACCGGGCGTTGAAATCGGGCGGTGGCTCATGGTTGCCTCTCCGGTAACAATTAGGTGTAAACGCTTGCATTTGTTCCGGCAACGTTACTAGTGTGACTGTCACCACATCAAATGCACCAGTGATTTGTCTTGTCACTCAGCGAGGAGTCTCCTGCCAATGAAAACCCCGAAATTCTTACTACCGGTAGCTACTGCCGGCGTTCTCGCCCTGACGCTCTCCGCCTGTGGTGGCGGTGGCGGGGGTACCACCGGTGGCGGTGCCGCCGGCGGCGACGCCGCTGCGGGCCTTGACGGGCGCGGGCCCATTACTTACGTCCAGGGCAAGGACAACAGCAACGTCGTGCGCCCCTTGGTTGCCAAGTGGAACGCCGCGCACCCGAACGAGAAGGTGACCTTCAAGGAGCAGACCGACCAGGCCGACCAGCAGCACGACGATATCGTGCAGCACTTCCAGGCCAAGGACGCCGGCTACGACGTCGTGGACGTTGACGTAGTGTGGACCGCCGAGTTCGCTGCCAAGGGCTGGCTGCAGCCGCTCAAGGACAAGATGGCCATCGACACCGGCGCCATGCTGAAGCCCACCGTTGACAGCGGCACGTACAAGGGCACGCTGTATGCCGCGCCGCAGACCTCTGACGGCGCCCTGCTTTACTACCGCAAGGACCTGGTGCCGACCCCGCCCAAGACGTGGGACGAGATGATGAGCATGTGCTCCATCGCCAAGAAAAACAACATTGGCTGCTACGCCGGCCAGTTCAGCAAGTATGAAGGTCTCACCGTAAACGCGTCCGAGGCCATCAACTCCGCCGGTGGATCGGTCCTGGACAAGGACGGCAAGCCCAGCCTGAACACCCCCGAGGCCAAGGCCGGCCTGGAGAACCTCGCCAAGGCATACGCAGACGGCAACATCCCGAAGGAAGGCATCACCTTCCAGGAGGAGCTGAGCCGGCAGGCGTTCCAGAGCGGCAAGCTCCTGTTCCTGCGCAACTGGCCTTACGTCTACAACCTGGCAACTACTGAGGGTTCGTCTGCAGTGAAGGACAAGCTCGGCATCGCACCGATCCCCGGCGCGACCGGCGCCGGCGCCTCCTCGCTGGGCGGACACAACCTGGCTGTCAGCGTCTACTCCAAGAACAAGGCCACTTCCTTGGACTTCCTGAAGTTCATGACCTCGGAAGAGTCCGAGAAATTCTACGCAACCCAGGGTTCGCTGGCCCCGGTGCTGGGATCCCTGTACACCGACAAGGATCTTGTGGCCAAGCTTCCGTACCTGCCGGTCCTGAAGACGTCAATTGAGAAAGCCGTTCCCCGCCCGGTCTCCCCGTTCTACCCGGCAGTGACCAAGGCCATCCAGGAAAACGCCTACTCAGCCATCAAGGGCGAGAAGCCCGTGGACACTGCACTGTCAGACATGCAGAAGTCCATCGAATCCGCCGGTGCAGGATCGTAGGTCTGCCATGGCAACCGAATTAGGCCCGACGCCGGTCAAGGCACCGGCGTCGGGCGGTACCCCCGCTCATCACGCCCCCAAGGGCGTCGGTGAGGACAACAAGATCCTCAGCCAGGGTAAGTGGGCTGCGTGGCTCCTTGCCCCCACCGTCATCGCGTTGGGCATTGTGATCGTTTACCCGATCATCAGTGCCATCGTGATGTCCTTCCAAAAAGACGCCGGACTCGATCCGGCCACGGGACTCTTCACCGCCGGCGGCTCGGCCGGCATCCAGAACTACGTGAACTGGCTCGCGCAGCAGTGTGCGGCACCTGCCGGCGGAACCGTCGCCTGCCCGCCAGGAACACTCGGCGCCCAGTTCTGGTCGGCCACGACAACAACGTTTTTCTTCACCGTCGTGACCGTTGCTTTCGAAACCGTCCTCGGCTTCTGGATGGCCATGATCATGGCCAGGACCTTCAAGGGCCGGAGCCTCGTTCGTGCGGCCGTGTTGGTGCCGTGGGCCATTCCCACCGCCGTGACCGCCAAGCTCTGGTTCTTCATCTTCGCCTTCGAAGGAATCGCCAACAAACTGTTCAACACCTCCATTCTGTGGACAGGCAGCGAATGGCCCGCCAAGTGGGCGGTGGTCATCGCGGATGTGTGGAAGACCACTCCGTTCATGGCGCTGCTCATCCTCGCGGGTCTGCAGATGATTCCTGCCGAGGTCTACGAGGCGGCAAAGGTGGACGGGGCCACTGCCTGGCAGCGGTTCCGGATGATCACGCTGCCGCTGGTGAAGCCTGCGCTCATGGTGGCCATCCTGTTCCGCACCCTTGACGCGCTCCGCATGTTCGACCTTCCGTACATCCTCACGGGCGGCGCGAACAACACCACCACGCTGTCGATCCTGGTGATCAACCAGATCAGGCAAGGCTTCAACTCTGCCGCGGCGTTGTCGACCATCACCTTCATCATCATCTTTCTTGTCGCTTTCATTTTCGTCCGCTTCCTCGGGGCGAATGTTGTGGAGCAAAGCGGCGCCACCGGTAAGGGGAAGAAATGACCGCCGCGACAACCGAACTGCGCGCGCAGCAGGACAGGGGCAGGAAGGCGGCCCAGAACCGGGAAAAGTGGGCGCAGGGCCGCACCTACATCAGCGCAGCAGTGGTCCTGATCTGGTGCCTTGCACCGGCGTACTGGATGGTGGTGACGGCCTTCCGCGATGTGGGCTTCACGTACGACACCTCGATCCTGCCGACGCACATCACCCTGGACAATTTCAATACCGCGTTCGACACATCGTTTGGCAACAGGTTCGGCCAGGCTTTGCTGAACAGCGTGTTCATCGGGGGAGTCGTCACCCTGGTGTCGCTGGTCATCGGTGTTTTCGCCGCCTACGCACTGGCCCGGCTGAACTTCAAGTTCAAGTACTTGGTGCTGGGCTTCATCCTGGGTGCTTCCATGTTCCCGGGCGTTGCCCTGATCACGCCGTTGTTCCAGCTGTTCACCAACATCGGATGGATGGGCACCTACCAAGCGCTGATCATTCCGAATATTTCGTTTGTCCTGCCGCTGACGGTCTACACCATGACCTCTTTTTTCCGCGAAATGCCGTGGGAACTTGAGGAATCGGCCCGTGTGGACGGCTGCACGCAGGGCCAGGCGTTCCGGAAGGTGATCATGCCGCTGGCCGCCCCGGCTATCTTCACCACTGCGATCCTGGCGTTCATCTCCTCGTGGAATGAATTCCTGATCGCCAGCCAGCTGTCCAGCGATGCGACGCAGCCGGTGACAGTGGCTATCGCCAACTTCGCCGGGGCGCAGCCAAACCAAATTCCCTACACCGCCATCATGGCGGCGGGCACCATCGTGACCATTCCGTTGGTCATCCTGGTGCTGGTTTTCCAGCGCAAGATCGTCGCCGGCCTGACGGCGGGTGCAGTCAAGTGACAGACGGGGCAGCACCGCGGGGCAAGAAGCAGGCAGCCTGGCTGGGGCATAAGCGTGTCCGGTCGGGCGAGGACTTCGACATCATCATCGGATTCCTTGGCTTCTGGGCCGTAGTGCTGCTCGTCTTCACCGTCTGGATGGAGCTCACGGCCCAGCCGGCCCTCGGCTGGGCCCTGGGCCTGCTGGCCATCCTGCTGGCGCTGTACGGGATGATCAGGCTCCGCAGGCGCCTGCCCGCGCGCACCGCCACCCGGCACAGCTGACAGCGGGCCGGACTAAAATGGTTTCTTGCCGCTGGGAGAACGACATGGCGGAAATCTTCATAAGGGCTTTGAAGGGACACTGTGGCGCGCACAACTGACCGGGCACAGCGCGGCGGCCACTCCGGAGTAAGCATCGAAGACGTGGCTGCCGCCGCCGGAGTGTCCACGGCCACGGTGTCCCGGGCCGTGCGCGGGCTGCCGAGGGTTTCACCTGCAACCCGTGAAAAAATCCTGGAAGTGGCCGGCGCCCTCGGCTACGTGGCGTCCTCGTCGGCTTCGGGCCTGGCCACCGGCCGGACCAAAACGATTGGCGTGCTGGCCCCGTTCGTCAGCCGCTGGTTCTTCTCCAAAGCGATTGAGGGCGCAGACCGCGAGCTGCACGCGCGGCAGTACAACCTGTCCCTGTTCAACCTCGGCGGCCACGGCAGCCACCGTGAACGGCTCTTCAGCAAGACCATGGTCTACAAGCAGATCGATGCACTCCTGGTTCTTTGTATGGCGCTGTCCCATGAGGAGCTTGAGCACCTGCAAAAGATCGACATTCCGCTGGTCGTCGTGGGCGGCCACGTTGAGGAATGCGCTTACATTGGCATTGACGACTACGCAGCAGCGTCCGCCGCCGTCAAGCACCTGATCGGCCTCGGCCACCGCGACATCGCGTTGCTCCACGGCGACGACGAAACCGACCTCAACTTCGACGTTCCGCGCGTCCGCATCCTTGCATTCCAGGACGTCATGACCGCGGCCGGCCTCGAGGTCCGCCCCGAGTGGGATGAGTGGGGAGACTTCACGGTCCGAAGCGGCCAGGAAGCCTTCAGGCGGCTGTGGGGCCAGCACGGTCCCAAGCCGACAGCAATCTTCTGTGCTTCCGACGAAATGGCCATGGGCGTCATTTTTGAGGCGAACCGGGTGGGCGTCCGCGTTCCGGAAGACCTGTCGGTGATCGGCATCGACGACCACGACTTTTCCGAAGCCGTGGGACTCACCACGGTCGGCCAGCGGCCCGATGAGCAGGCCGAGCTGGCCACCAAGATGCTCCTGGATGAACTCGTCGGGATTACCGGCGCGGTGCACTCCACCGTCGCGCCGCACCGCCTCATCGTCAGACGGACGACGGCGGCGCCCCGCGCCTAGCGGGCGTCAGGGGTCAGGATGCCCGCGCCAGCTGCCGGATGGGGATCCAGCGCGAAGCGAGCCTGCGGTAGGCGGCAGCTGCGCCGGTCATGTCTCCCTCGGCGAGGCACTCGATGCCAAGGCGCACGTCCATGGGCGAATCATCCGGGTAGACCTTGTCTGCCACCGCCCCGTAGTCCAGTTCGACCATGGCATCCGCATGGAAGAGCTCCAGCCATTCGGTGAGCTGCGTGAGGTCATCGAGCATGTCGAGGTCCGGCGCGGCCAGGGCGAGGTTCGCCACGGCGTAACGCACCCGGTCGAGGGCCTGGGCAATGGGCGTCCAGACCCGGACGGTGAGGATCCGGCCGCCGGACTCCACCACTTCCTGCGGATCAGACTCGAGGAACAGGGAGAACCAGCTGAACGGGATGCCCCAGGTGGACGCCCGGGTGTGCACGCGGGTGGCGCCTTCGCGCGCGTTGACCAGATCGATTCGCTCCTGGTGCCTGTCGCGCTGCTCTTCCGGAATCAGGAGTTCGGCCAGCGGCCCGTGGATTCCCTCCATCAGCGCATTGGCCGCCAGTCCGGCCCGCAGCACCAGCTGGCTGGGGCAGTAAAGGAGTGCAGCGCCGTCGGATTTTTCCGTGTCCGCCGCGTCTTTGGCACCGTTCTCCACCGGCACGCCGGGCGCGCGGGTGATGCGCACCAGATCGGTCCGTCCTGTGGGGAACGGATCGCCGCCGGGCCTGGTGATCCGTCCCAGCGAGGCCAGCAGCTCGGCGTTTTCGACGGCGGCGCGGGAGGCAGCACGCTTGCCGGCCGCCTTGAGGGCAGCCTGCTGGTCCTCGGGGAAGGCATCCAGCGGCTCATAGACCCGGAGCGTGGACGAGAACGGCAGGCCAGCCTGGCCCCGGTAGAGGTTTCCCGTCATGATTGCCTCCCCGTCACTGGTTGTCAGTCCCCATTAGTCGGCAAGCTCCACCAGCACGGGGGCATGGTCAGAGGCGCCCTTGCCCTTGCGTTCCTCACGGTCGATCGAGGCTCCGGTGACACGCGCGGCAAGGGCTGGCGACGCCAGGACGAAGTCAATCCGCATGCCTTCCTTCTTGGGGAAGCGTAGCTGTGTGTAGTCCCAGTAGGTGTAGACGCCGGGGCCGGGGGTGTGCGGGCGGACCACGTCCGAGTAGCCGACCTGCTCGAAGGCGCGGAATGCGGCACGTTCGGGTTCGCTGACATGCGTCAGGCCTTGGGAGAGGAACATGTCGATATCCCAGACGTCGTCGTCCGTGGGCGCGATGTTCCAGTCGCCCATCAGCGCGATCTGCGCTTCGGGGTTCTCCGTGATCCAGCCGGCGGCGTGGTTCTTGAGGGAGTCCAGCCACTTGAGCTTGTAGGGCATGTGCTCATCGTTGAGGGCGCGGCCGTTGGGGACGTACAGGCTCCAGACGCGGACGCCGCCGCAGGTCGCTGCCATGGCGCGGGCTTCCTGTATGGGGTCCTTGCCCGCCTTGCCGAACACCGGCTGGTCCACAAACGCGCGTTCAACGTCGTCGAGCCCCACCCGGGAAGCAATTGCCACGCCGTTCCACTGGTTCAGGCCGTAGTGCGCCACCTCGTAGCCCATCCGTTCGAACAGCTCCCACGGAAAGTTGTCGTCCTTGCACTTGGTTTCCTGAATGGCCAGGACATCGCAGTCAGAGCGCTGCAGCCAGGCTTCCACTCGGTCGGCTCGGGCACGGAGGGAGTTCACATTCCAGGTAGCTATCTTCACAGTTCCTAACTTACCGAACTTGGGCCCCGGGTGAATGGGGCACCAAAGGCGGAACGCGCGCGCATGCCGGTTCCTGGACTCTGGAATTTAGTAGGAAGTCCGAGTATATTCAGGTCCAAGATGACCTGGGTCACATGCAAAGGAGCATTCCATCATGGTGCGCGAACTGTCCCACTACATTGACGGCCACAGGGTCGACGGCACCTCCGGCCGGTTCAGCGATGTTTATGACCCCTGTACCGGTGAGGTCCAGGCCAGGCTGCCGCTGGCCAGCTCCGAGGAGGTCCGCAACGTCATCGCCAGCGCGGAAAAGGCCCAACTGGAGTGGGGGGGCATGAACCCCCAGCGCCGCGGCCGCATCCTGCTCAAGTTCGTGGACCTCGTGAACGAGAACCTGGACGAGCTGGCCAGGCTGCTGTCCTCGGAACACGGCAAGACCATTCCAGACGCCAAGGGCGACATCCAGCGCGGCATCGAAGTAGTGGAGTTCGCTGCCGGGGCCCCTCATCTGCTCAAGGGCGAGTTCTCCGACAACGCGGGATCCGGCATTGACGTGCATTCCATGCGCCAGCCGCTGGGCGTGGTTGCGGGCATCACGCCGTTCAACTTCCCTGCAATGATCCCGCTCTGGAAGTCCGGCCCGGCCCTCGCGGCCGGCAACGCCTTCATCCTCAAGCCCTCGGAACGGGACCCGTCCGTGCCCCTGCGGCTGGCCGAGCTCTTCACGGAGGCCGGCGTGCCGGACGGCGTGTTCAACGTGGTCAACGGCGACAAGGAAGCCGTGGACGCGCTGCTTGAGGACGAACGCGTCAAGGCAATCGGCTTCGTGGGCTCCACGCCCATCGCCCAGTACATCTACGCCACCGCGGCCGCCCACGGCAAGCGCGCCCAGTGTTTCGGCGGGGCCAAGAACCACATGGTGATCATGCCCGACGCGGACCTCGACATGGCCGCCGACGCCCTGATCGGGGCAGGGTACGGGTCCGCCGGCGAACGCTGCATGGCCATCTCCGTGGCGGTTCCGGTGGGTGAGGATACTGCGGACAGGCTCGTGTCACGGCTCCAGGAGCGAATCAAGGGCCTGAAGGTCGGCCACAGCCTGGACAAGGACTCGGACTTCGGGCCGGTGGTGGCGCCAGCTGCCAAGGAGCGGATCGAGGGCTACATCCAGTCCGGTGTCGACGAAGGCGCCACGCTGGTGGCGGACGGCCGCGGACTTGCGGTGGAAGGCTACGGCGGCGGCTTCTGGGTGGGACCGACGCTCTTCGACAACGTCACCAAGGACATGAAGATCTACAAGGAGGAGATCTTCGGCCCCGTGCTGAGCGTCCTGCGCGCCTCAGACTACGACGAAGCCCTCCGGCTCTGCAGCGAGCACGAGTTCGGCAACGGCGTGGCGATCTTCACGCGAGACGGGGACGCCGCACGCGACTTCGCCAGTCGGGTCCAAGTGGGCATGGTGGGCATCAACGTGCCCATTCCGGTGCCCATTGCCTATTACACCTTCGGCGGGTGGAAGGCGTCCGGCTTCGGAGACCTCAACCAGCACGGCGCCGACGCCTTCCGCTTCTATACCAAGACCAAGACGGTGACCACCCGGTGGCCTTCGGGTATCCGCCAAGGGGCCAGCTTCATCATGCCGGAAGGAAGCTGATGGCTGAGCGGCGCTCTGATTCAATCCCGACTGACACTGACACTGACAATGCCGATGCGGAGGTCCTGTTTGAACGGCGCGGCCACCTGGGCGTCATCACGCTGAACCGCCCCAGGGCGGTCAACGCGCTCAACGCCGGCATGGTGGCCGCAATGCTGCACCGGCTCACCGCCTGGGCCGACGACGACGGCGTGGCCACCGTCCTGGTGCAGGGTTCCGGTGAACGGGGCCTGTGCGCGGGCGGGGACATCGTGGCCATTTACCGCGACATCCTGGCCGGCGGCGATGAGACCGCCGGCTTCTGGGAAGCGGAGTACCGGCTCAACTCGCTCATCTCCCGGTATCCCAAGCCGTATGTGGCATTCATGGACGGACTGGTCCTGGGCGGCGGCGTGGGGATCTCCGCCCACGGCTCCGTCCGCATCGTCACTGAGCGGACCAGGACGGGGATGCCGGAAACCACCATCGGGTTCGTGCCCGACGTCGGCGGCACCCTGCTGCTTGCGCGCTCGCCGGGGGAGGCCGGCACCCATGCGGCCCTGACCGGCGCCCATTTGGACGGCGCCGATGCGCTGTTCCTGGGACTTGCCGACCACTTTGTCCAGTCCGAAAAGCTCGCAGACCTGGCGGCAGCGCTTGAACACGAAACCGCGGAAGCCGCCGTCGGGCGCTTCGCCGAAAAGCCGCCGGCCTCGGGGCTGGAGGCGCAGCGGCACTGGATCGACGCCTGCTACACGGCCGGCGACGCCGAAGAAATCCTCCGGAAGCTGCGGGCTGCGGGCGGTGAGGCGGCAGAGGCTGCGGACACCATCGAGACCAAGTCACCCACGGCGGTAAAGGTGGCCCTCGCATCGCTGCGGCGCGCTGCGGGGCTCACTCTCGACGAGGCCCTCACTCAGGAATTCCGGGTGGGACTGCGCTGCTTGGCGGGCCCGGACTTCCGCGAAGGGATCCGCGCGCAGGTGGTGGACAAGGACCGACATCCGCAGTGGCGGCCGCCCACGCTGTCGGAAGTGCACGCGGCCGACGTCGAGCGGTTCTTTGCGCCGTTGGGGGACAGGGAGCTGGTTCTTTTGGAGAAGGAGACTGACAATGCCTGACGTTGCGACACCGGACGCTGCAGGGCCCGGCGGCGATGCGGCTGCCACCGGACCGGCGGCGAAGAAGGAGCACATAGCGCTCCTCGGGCTGGGCCATATGGGCGGCCCCATGGCGGTCAACCTGGTCAAGGCCGGCTACACAGTCGCGGGATTCGACGTCGTGCCGGCCGCCCTCGAAGCCGCGGGTGAACACGGCGTCCCCACCGCGGGCAGCGCCGCCGAAGCAGTGGCCGGGGCGGACGTGGTCCTCACCATGTTCCCGAGCGGCCGGCACGTGCTGGACGCCTACCAGGGCGAAGAAGGGCGGGCCGGTTTGCTCTCGGCTGCCGGCCCGGACACCATGTTCCTGGACTGCTCCACCATCAACGTTGATGAGGCCCGGGAGGCGGCGCGGCTGGCAATCGAAGCCGGGCACCGGGCAGTCGACGCGCCGGTTTCCGGCGGTGTGGTGGGCGCAGAGGCGGGCACCCTGACGTTCATGGTGGGCGCCCTGCCGGAGGACTTTGAAGCCGTGCGGCCGATGCTGGAGGTGATGGGCCGGCGCGTGGTCCATTGCGGGCAGCACGGTGCCGGGCAGGCGGCGAAGGTCTGCAATAACCTGATCCTGGGCGTCTCAATGATCGCCGTGAGCGAGGCCTTCGTCCTCGGCGAGAAGCTGGGGCTGACGCATCAGGCACTGTTCGACGTCGCCTCGGCAGCGTCCGGGCAGTGCTGGGCGCTCACCACAAATTGCCCTGTCCCGGGGCCGGTGCCCACGAGCCCGGCGAACCGGGACTACCAGCCCGGATTCGCCGGTGCGCTGATGGCGAAGGACCTCAGGCTGGCCCTCAATGCCGTCCAAAGCACGGGCGTTGCAGCCCGCATGGGGCCGCTGGCTTCGGAAATATATGACGCCTTCGCCGCCGAGGGCGGTGCCGGACGGGATTTTTCCGGCATCATCACCGACATCCGGGACAAGTCCGGTCAGTAGTCTTAGTTTTACGACCAACCATGAGGGGCACGCATGTCGCAGGAGTACGGGAACATTCTGGTGGAGCGCCGTGGCCGAGTGGGCCTGGTGACCCTGAACCGGCCCGAGGCGCTGAACGCCCTGAACAGGGCGACCCTCGATGAGCTCGTTGCCGCGGTGTCAGCCATGGACACCGATCCTGGGGTGGGCGCCGTGGTGATCACAGGTTCAGGCAAGGCTTTCGCAGCCGGTGCGGACATCAAGGAGATGGCCTCCAAGGGCTACATCGAGATGTACGACGCCGACTGGTTCCGCGGGTGGGAAGACCTCACCAGGCTGCGGATTCCGCTGATTGCGGCGGTGTCCGGCTTCGCCCTGGGCGGCGGCTGTGAACTGGCGATGATGTGCGATTTCATCATCGCCGGGGACAACGCCAAGTTCGGCCAGCCCGAAATCAATCTTGGAGTGCTTCCCGGCATGGGCGGCTCCCAGCGGCTGGCCCGCGCTGTGGGCAAGGCCAAGGCGATGGACATGATCCTAACCGGCCGGTTCATCGATGCCGAAGAGGCGGAACGCTCCGGTCTCGTGGCCAGGGTAGTGCCGGCAGCGGATACCGTGGAGGAGGCGCTGCAGGCAGCCGAAATCATCGCGTCCAAATCAAAACCCGCCGCCATGCTGGCCAAGGAAGCGGTCAACGCGGCGTTCGAGACGGGGCTGGCGCAGGGCGTGCTTTTTGAGCGCAGGCTTTTCCATTCACTCTTCGCCACCGAGGACCAGAAAGAAGGCATGGCGGCTTTCTCGGAGAAGCGCCAGCCGGAGTTCAGGCACCGGTGAACATCCCCCTGGCCGTGCAGCGCACTGTCAAGGGGACTTCCCTGCGCGTCATCCCGGCGGGGATGCTGTCGCTGTCCGGCTTCACCCTGTTCGCGTTGGACCAGAGCGTTCCCGGCTACGCCCTGCTGGCAGCTTCGCTGGTGGTTGCCGCGTTCGTTGATCGGGCGCTGTTGCGCGACCTTGTCCTGATTGCGGTGGGGGTCGCCGCGGTCAGTGCTGTTCCGATCACCACGGATATCAGCACTTCACACATGCTCGTCATGGGATCCGCCATGATCCTGGCCGTGGGGATTCCGTATGCTGTTTCGCGCTGGATCACCAAAGAGCACGCAGTGGTCTTTCCGGTCATGACCGGCAATAAGTGGACGCGCGGAGAGAAGCTGTACCTGCCCCTTGTGGTGGTGCTGGGCTACGGTGTGCTGCCCGTTTACATGATCAGGACAGGGGTCTACGCCAACTGGCCGGCCGTGCATGACCCCGACGGCATCGCACGGCTCTTCGTCGGAACGAACACCCTGGGTATCTGGGACGAGCTGTTCTTCATCTGCACGTCCTTCGCGCTGCTCCGCCGGCACCTGCCCGACTGGCAGGCCAACCTCCTGCAGGCCGTCCTGTTCACATCCTTCCTGTGGGAACTGGGATTCCGGGCCTGGGCGCCGCTGTTCATCTTTCCCTTCGCGCTCCTGCAGGCCCGCATATTCTCGGCGACGAAGTCGCTTTCCTACATTGTGGCCGTTCACCTGCTCTTCGACTTCGTTCTCTTCCTCGTTTTGCTCCACGCCCATAACCGGGCATGGTTCGACATTTTCCTGTACTGAGTACGGCTGATCGCCGCCGCGATTTCACCCGCCGTTAATCGCGGCGCTCTATCGTTGCACTTCAAGCAATTGTGCGAGAAGGGAACGATCGTGGCAGACATCGCTGCTGTACTGGGACGACTCACCCTGGACGAACTTGAGGAGATCCACGCCGCAGGTCCCCACGGCCATTTGAGCCGTCGGATCGTGGAGGCGCTGGACCGTGCGGTAGGTGGCCCGGGATCCGGCCGCGGCTACTACGTGCCGACCGGCAGCGTCAGTGCCACTGGCAGTCCCCACCTGATCCTGCGAAGCGACGTTGCAGCCTGGCTCTTCGGATCGCCCGCGCAGAAAGAGGCCGCAAGCCCGGCCTAGCGGGATGGTCGGTAGCGGGCGTCAGCCGACAGTCTGCAGGCTTCGGGAGGTTTGGAGCCCGCCTGTGGATTGCCGGACGGATCCAAGCAGTCCGGCGGCTGCTTCCAGAAGTTCGCTCACGTCAGTGCAGGACAGTTCGTAAAACAGGCGGCCATCCTTGCGGGATGGGATGACCAGCCGCTGTCGTCTAAGGATTCCCAGGTGCTGGGAAAGATTCGAGGCCTCCAGGCCCGTGTCGTCCCGGAGCCGGCTTACAGCCACGGGGCCGGCAACCAGCATCTCCAGGATGAGGATGCGTGCCGGATGGCCCATCGATTTGAAGAGGTCCGCTTTCACATCGGTCAGGACAACGCCGCCTGGCATGTCATCCATCGAATTTCCCTCCGCCGCAATCCCCAATCCGGTACCGGCGGGGACGAATAGCCGCGCCTAGAATCAAGTATAGAGACAGAACGGTCTGTCTTAGGACCGCCGATTGCCCGGGCAGGCAAATCCTGCATCCTAATGTCTCGGACGGACGCCCGGGGCGGTGCTAAGGCGTGGACTGACCTTGAAAAATGGGCACAACTGGTTCACACTTTCATGAATTCATCAATTCGCGCCCGCCATCATTTGTGGCGCGATAAGGGAACACTTCGACCGCTTCCGGTGCCGACGGCGTCATCGGAAGCCTGATAATTCTCTTGATCGGGGAGGACTTCATGGCCGGCATGTTCGAACTATTCATTGACGCTGATGCTTCGTTCAGATTTCAGCTCACAGCCCCGGACGGTACCGTGATGGCAGTGTCCCGGGCCTTTCCCGACAAGGCAGCAGCAGTGGAAGGTATTGCAGCTGTTCGCGAGTATGCAGGAATGGGCCATGTGACGGAACTTTCGGCGGCACCGGCTGACCGCCAGCCTCCGCGCCGCCCGGCTGCGGTTCCAGCGGGCGGTTCAGGGGCAGGCTTTCGGCGCGGCCTCCCGGCACGCCCCGAGGTGCGGCAGGCGTGCACGGTGTCCGCCCCCGTACGGTCCCTCGTTTCCTCCTCCAGCGGACAGCCGCCCGGGGTGAAATGAGCGGACGCGGTGCGGCTGAAGATGTCGCGATGAACGAGCCGAAGAGCGTAAAAACGTACTCCAGCGCCCTTGGCGACGCGGACTGCGTGGCCGGGACGTTCCGCTATGATGCGGAGTCCCTTGAGCTGCACTGGTCCGATGAAATCTTTGCCCTCCATGGTTACTGCCGCGGGGAGATCGTGCCGACGATCGAACTGCTCTACTCCCACAAACACCCCGAGGACAGGGACCGCTGCCGCGACATATTCGCCGCCGCCTGTGTTTCGGGGGGATTTTTCTGCAGCTATCACCGCCTTATCGACTCCCGCTTGCGCGAGCACCGCGTCCTCACTGCGGGGGAGGCGGTGGTGGAGGCAGGCGTCCTGCGGGCGGTGGACGGGTTCATTATTGACCTCACCAGCACGCTTCGCTGGGAGACCGAACGGGCGTCCCGCGAGGCGGTCGAAGGGGCCGTCGGGACACGAAGCACCATTGAACAGGCCAAGGGAATACTCATGGGGATCCTGCGGATCGGCTCCGATGCCGCCTTCGACCTTCTTTCCACCCACAGCCAGCACACCAACATCAAGCTGTCCAGCACGGCGGCCGATCTGGTGCAGCTTGCCAACAGTCCGCATCAGGCGGCCCTGCTCGACACCTTCGTGCAGGAATTACTCCTGCCGTCCGCGCGGGCAGCAGGCGAGGATGCCGTGCCCGGCCGTTAAGTTGAGGACTCCACTGCGGGCCCGGCCGGCGAGTCCGCCCTTAATCGGAGAAGTCCCCTGCCTGGCGGCGGAAATCGCCCAGGATCCGGATCAGCTGGTCCACCTCACCGTCAGCGAAGCCGGACTGGCTGAAAACCTCGGTGTTGAGTACCGCCGTCGCTCTTTTGGCAACGGTGCGCCCCTCCGTGGTGAGCTCGATCAGTGTGGTGCGCCCGTCCGTGGGATGCGGTGAACGGATCACCAGGCCGGCCTTTTCGAGGCGGTCGACGGCGTTGGTCACCGACGTCGGATGGACCTGGAGCAGGGCGCTCGCCTTGCTCATGGGCAGGGCGCCGCTCCGGGCGAAACTCAGCAGGGCAAGCAACTCGTAGCGTGCGAAGGTCAGGCCAAACGGCTTGAGCGCCCCCTCGATACGGGCCAGGAGAATTTGCTGGGTACGCATGATCGCGGTAATGGCGGCCATCGGCGCGGCGACATTACCCCAGCCGTGGCGTTCCCAGTTCCGCTGGGCGTCGGCGATGGGGTCGCGGGGCAGCGGTGTTCCCATCGCTCACCCCTGGCTTTTCAGGCTCGGAAAGTCCGTTTCCGAATATTCCGTGCCCAGGTTCTGGGCGAGGGGACTGCCGGAAACGGAATTGCCGGCGTGCCGGATCTCTTCGCTGTGCCGCAGTTCGACGCGCCGGATCTTGCCGGAGATGGTCTTCGGCAGGTCGGCGAATTCGATGCGGCGGATGCGCTTGAAGGGAGCCAGGTGATCGCGGCAGTAGCGCAGGATCTCCTCGGCGAGTTCCGGCCCGGGCTCATGGCCAGCTGCGAGGACCACGAAGGCCTTGGGCACGGACAGCTTGACCGGATCCGGAGAAGGCACGACTGCGGCCTCGGCCACCGCCGGGTGCTCGATCAGGACACTCTCCAGTTCGAACGGGGACAGCCTGTAGTCGGAGGACTTGAAGACGTCGTCATCGCGGCCCACATAGGTGATGATGCCGCGCTCGTCCCGGCTGGCCATGTCGCCCGTGTGATAGTAGCCGCCGCGGAAGGCGTCCGACGTCTTCCCGGGGTCGCCGTAGTACGCCTTCATCAGCCCCACGGGGCGGGGGTCCAGGCGCAGGCAGAGCTCGCCGTCGTCGGCTTCTTCCCCGGTGGAGGGGTCAACGAGAACCACATCGTAACCGGGCAGCGGCTGGCCCATGGCGCCGATCTTGACCGGCTGGCCCGGGGTGTTGGCCACCTGCACCGTGGTCTCGGTCTGGCCGAAGCCGTCCCGGATGGTCTGGCCCCAGGCCCGGTGGACCTGCCCGATCACCTCGGCGTTGAGCGGTTCGCCGGCCGAAACCACCTTGGTGGGCGGGTTCCGGAGGAGCGTGAGGTCTGCTTGGATGAGCATTCGCCAGACCGTGGGCGGGGCGCAGAAGCTGGTGACCTTTTCGCGGTCCATCTGGTCCATCAGGGCGCGGGCGTCGAAGCGGTCGTAGTTGTAGATGAACACGCAGGCTTCGGCGATCCACGGCGTAAACACGTTGGACCAGGCGTGTTTCGCCCATCCCGGGGAGGCAACGTTCAGGTGCACGTCCCCGGGCTCCAGGCCGATCCAGTACATCGTGGACAGGTGGCCCACGGGGTAGGACGTGTGCGTGTGCTCCACGAGTTTGGCCTTCGACGTGGTGCCCGAGGTGAAGTACAGCAGCAGGGTCTCATCGGCCTTCGTGACTGCGTCCGGGGTGAAGTCCTCGGCGGAGGCGGCGGAGTCGGAGTATTGGACCGCGCGGGTGGGTGCGGTGCCGGCTTCGCCGATTTCAATCAGTGTGTAGGCGCCGGGAACGTCGGCAAACTTGCCGATGTTGGAACTTCCGACGGCGGCCCACGCCGCCTCGCCGCGCTCCACGCGGTCCTTCAGGTCCGCCGGACCCATCAGGGTGGTGGTGGGGATGAGCACGATGCCGAGCTTGATGCCGGCCAGCATAAGCTCCCACAGCTCCACCTGGTTCCCCAGTATGATGATCATGCGGTCTCCGCGCCGAACGCCCTGGCTGCGGAGCCAGTTGGCCACCTGGTTTGAGCGTGCCGACAGCTCGCCGAAGCTGCGCCGCGTGGCCGAACCGTCCTGTTCCACGATCACCAGCGCGGGGTTGCCGCCGGTGGCCGGATCCGCCGCGACGGCGTCGAACCAGTCCAGGGCGAAGTTGAACTCCTCGAACCGTGGCCACTGGAAGCTGCCCCGGGCCTGTCCGTAGTCATCGCGCAGGGCCAGCAGCTGGTCGCGTGCTGCACGGAAGTCATCGGTGACTGTCATGGGGCACCTTTCGCCTCGAGATGCACGTCCTAGTGATCCACATCACTGTGCAATATACTAGGACATCCAAGGGTTTGGAAGAGCGAAGGGATACATGCCCGTGCAGCCACAAGGACGTGACAGCGCACCATCCACAGATATGCAATCGGAAGGCATGCAATCCGCAGGTGCTGATGCTGCCCGGCGGACGGTGCCTCCGCAGGCGGCAGGTGGGCCGGAGGTTTCCGTGCCGCCGTTCCCCGACGCCGACCTCATGTACATTGCCGACCTACTCCCTCCTGACGAGCGGAAGCGCTACCTGGACATCCGGGAGTTCCTGCAGGCCAGGGTGAGGGCACAGTCCATTGACTACTGGAACCGCGAGGAATTCCCGTTTGGGCTGCTGGCTGAGATGGGAAAGCGCGGACTCGGCGGGCTGCAGACGGACGGCACGTCCAAGCTCTTCAAAGGCCTCATGTACGTGGAGGTGGCCCGGGCCGACGTGTCGCTTTCCGCCCTGGTGGGGATCCACAACGAACTGATTGTGGGCATGATCCAGGAGCTCGGCTCCGACGAACAGAAGCAGCGCTGGCTGCCCGGACTGACTGCCTTCACGCAGTTGGGGGCCTTCGCCCTGACAGAGCCGGACCACGGATCGGACATCGCCGGCGGCCTGGCCACCACTGCCCGGCTCGAGGACGGCGAGTGGGTGATCAACGGGGCCAAACGCTGGATCGGAGCCGGCACCATTGCTGATTTTGCCCTGGTGTGGGCCCGGGATGAGACCGACCAGCAGATCAAGGGTTTCATCGTGGAAACGGACCGGCCCGGCTACGCGGCCACTAAAATCGCCAACAAGATCGGCCTGCGGATCATGCAGAACGCGGACATCGTGCTGGACAACGTCCGGATCCCGGAGGCCAGCCTGCTCCCCGGGGCTACGGACTTCTCCAAGGCCAACGAGCTCCTGCGGGACTCACGTGCCTGGGTCGGCTGGCAGGGGGCCGGGATCCAGCTGGCCGCGTTCGACGTCGCGCGCGCCTACTCGCTGCAGCGCCGGCAGTTCGGCAAGGAGCTGGCCCGCTTCCAGCTGATCCAGCAGCAACTCGCCGAGATCCTCGGCAATGCGTCCGCGTCCCTGGCGCTGATGGCCCAGCTTGCCAGGATCCAGGAGGAAGGCAAACTCGAGATGGCCCAGGCCGCCATGGCCAAGTCCACCACCACCCGGCTGGCGCGTGCCTCGGTGGCCATGGGGCGTTCGCTGCTGGGCGGCAACGGCATCAGCAGTGACTTCGAAATGGGAAAGCTGTTCGGGGACGCTGAAATCCTCTACACCTACGAGGGCAGCTACGAGATCAACTCGCTCATCGTGGCGCGGGCGGTAACGGGGGTGTCGGCCTTCGTCTAGCGCTTGCCCCAGAGCCTAAAGCCGGCGCTAAAGCCGGCGCCGAAACCCAAGGCCTAAAACCGGCGAACCGCGGGGCGCTGATGCCTAGCGTTCAGACACGAACGGCGGCGTTGCGGGTGTTTTCGCCGGAGTGGCCGCTTCGCGTGCCGCGGCCTCGATCCGGCCGAAGTGCGCCGTCTGCTCCGCGGCGCTCCGCTGCGGGATATTGGGGTCGTTGGGCCCTTGACCGGCTGAGCCGTCGATGAGTTCCCGCAGAATGTCGGCGTGCCCCAGGTGCTGGGCCGTCTCTGCGCACATGTGCACCAGGATCTGCTGCAGGGTCACGTGCTTCCGCTCTTCGGGCCACCACGGCACCACGCCGGGCGCGTCGAGGGGCAGTTCCTCGATAGTGGCGTCGCTGTGGGAGGCTGAGAAGCGGTGCAGGTCCACGATCTCATCGCGGGTCTCCGAAGCCGTCGCCCACATATCAGCATCCGGTTCCGCGCCGTCGTCGAGCCAGGGGACGTCCCGCTCACTGGGGCGGCCAAACACCTCACCGAAGTAGCCCAGCTCCACGCTCGCAACGTGCTTGACCAGGCCCAGCAGGTTGGTCCCGGTGGGCGTCATTGGGCGGCGGGCGTCATACTCACCGAGGCCGTCGAGCTTTGCGAGCAGCTGGGCCCGGCGCGTGCGGAGGTAGCGGTGCAGAATCGCTTTGTCATCCATAGTGGGCACTCTACCGAGATCGCCCCGGTATGGGGTGTCTGCGCGGTCCGGATCGGCGGTCCACGAACTCCGTCCATGTAAGTAGGTAAGAAACTGCCCGGGATGTGCCAGTCGGCACATCCCGGGCAGTTTTCAAGCCTTACAGCGGGCGAATGTTCTCTGCCTGCGGGCCCTTGGGACCCTGGGTCACATCGAATTCGACCTTCTGGTTTTCATCCAGGGAGCGGTAGCCGCTGCTGGCAATTGCCGAGTAGTGCGCGAAAACATCTGCTGATCCGTCATCCGGAGCGATGAAGCCAAAACCCTTTTCGGCGTTGAACCATTTAACTGTGCCTGTTGCCATTACTACTACTTCCTTTGTAACCCTTTTCTGGTCCTGCTCCGACGGCAGGCAGATGCGGAGACTGTCTTCCGCTGTCTCAAACCTAGGGTGCGTACGCTGGCCGTGCAATAGCTACCGTCATCAACTGTCCCTCCTGTAACGGCAGATTCGGTCCGCAGGGGGTGGCCGGACCTGCGGTTTCCTAGTCCCGGGCAGGGCGAATTTGAAGACGTCCGCCTGCAGCAGCACGAAATCCCGGGGCATTCCGCGGGCTACGGAGGGTCCCCGATCTGCTCCTCCAAGGACCGGACTACCTCACGGTCCCAACGTCGGTTGCGGCGGTCGCAACCTCGGTAACAGTCCCCGCTGCGCCGTCCACAGTTACGGTCTGACCGGTGCGCAGCCTGCTGGTGGCGTCCGGCACGCCCACGACGGCGGGGATGCCGTACTCCCGGGCCACCACCGCCCCGTGGGATATGACGCCGCCCATTTCCATCACCAGCGCACCAGCGGTCAGGAAGAGCGGCGTCCAGCCCGGATCTGTGGAAGGCGCCACCAGGATTTCCCCGGGTTCCAGGCGCGCGCCCACAGGGTCCAGGATCACCCTGACCCGTCCGGTGGCCGTGCCCGTGGATGCGGGTGTCCCGACCATTCCTCCGGGGGCCGCGGCCGCACCGGCGACCACGGCCTCGACGTCCGTGCCATCGGAGAGCAGGAGCCGGGGAATTCGCCGGCGCCGCAGTTCAGCATCATAAATTTGACGGCGGTCGGTCACCATTCCCTTCAGATCGGCCCCGCGCAGGCCCACGCGGACCTCGTCGAAGCTGAGGAAGAAGACGTCCGCGGCGGCGGCGACGGCACCGGTCCTGGCCATCTCGGCGCCGACGGCGGTGAGCTGCCTGTGCATTTAGCCGAGCACCGTGACGACGTAGAACTTCGGAAGTTCGCGTAGCCCGCACAGCTGCCGTGACCGGTGCAGGCACAGCGCCACCAGACGGCCCCGCAGCTGGCTCCTTGTACGGGCCCGCTCAACGAGGCTGCGAATTCTCGCCTCCGCGTGATCGGACGCCCGCTGGAATTGCCGGTCCGGAGCCTGTTCCGGATCCTCCACCCGAAGGTAGTTGGAAATCATCCCGAGAAGATGGTCCGGCTTCTCGGCCCACCGGGGCATGCCCAAGTCGATCTCCGCCACGGCGCGGTGGCCATAACGTTCCAGGAATCCGCGCAGGCCGGACTGCGCCACAGCGGGCAGCTCTCCTGCGGCGTAGCTGACGGCCAGTTCATCAGGCTGTTTGTCGAGGAATGCACTGCGCGAGGCTGGGTCCCCGGCGATGGACACGGAAAAACGCCAGAGTTCAAGGTCCATTTCGGTGGTCACATTGTGGGGCAATCCGCGGAGGACTGCTTCCAGCTCGCGAGGTTCGGCAATTCCGCGCAGAAGCCAGCGGGCCAGGGCCAGCATCGTATAGCCCGTGGCGGGCCCCGGCAGTGTGGATCGGAAGAGGCCATCAACCGTCCGCGCCGCTGCATGCTCGGCGTGGTCGAGGCGCCGGAAGGCGGTAGCGGGCTCGCGCAGTGCCAGATCCTTCGCGAGGCGTTGTTCGAAGGTCCGTGCCCTGCGCAATTCTGCTTCCGGCCGGAGAGCGGCTCGAATCAGGGCCGGAAGCAGCCACGTCACCAGGCCAGGGCGGGCAAAGGAACCGCCTCCGCGGGCCCCGTCCGCTGTGGCCGGCGCTTTCCTGAGCGGGTGCTTGATGACGCTGAATCTCGGGTCGTCCAGAAGTGCGGGGAGAACGGCTGCCGAGCGACCGTCCGCCAGGGGGAGCATTCTCACCAGGGCCCGGCGGCCGGACTTGCTGCGCACTAAAGGGGTGAGGTCCATATACATGCGCAGGCCGGGGCTGACGTAGGTCCACGGCGATCTGCGGTCGCCCCACATGCCCAGCGCGGAAAGCCCCATTGGCGTGATGGGGCGGGTCAGCCCCTGGAGCAGGGAGCCGCACAGATAAACGCGGACGTCGGATGTTGGCTCGGATTCAACGCCGAACGGTTCCGCGGACGATGGATCAGGCAGGGGGTACAGCGTAGTGATCGGACGCGACTGGGTCAGCCAAATCATGCCGCCGGCGTCGATGACCCATTCGACGTCCTGGGGTTCGCCGAACAGCCGCTGGGCGTCGAGGCCCAGCGCGGTCAGAGCACGGACCTCGGCGTCGGCAAGGCTCGGCTGGCCACCGGCGTTGCCGGGCTCGAGGTCGGCAGTGGCCGCACCGACGCGTCCGCGGACAAGCTGCAGAATCCGCCCCGTCGCACTGTCCACGGTAAAATGGTCCGGATTCACTGCCCCGGAGACCACGGCCTGGCCTGGTCCCGGGCTCGCATCGATGACGGTTTCACCGCGTGTGCCGGTGACCGGATTGGCGGTAAACAACACA
The DNA here is from genome assembly GCF_056395245.1 of Arthrobacter sp. 10L430. NCBI lineage: Bacteria > Bacillati > Actinomycetota > Actinomycetes > Micrococcales > Micrococcaceae > Arthrobacter > Arthrobacter sp. 10L430. Next base: position 47,393 of record NZ_JBFTJD010000026.1, read on the forward strand.
CCCGCAGTGGCGGCGTCGACGAAAAGCTGGACGACGACGGCGAGTCCTGTGTCACGATGGCTGATCCCGTTGGCCGAGCGGTAGGCAACCGCCCGGTCGGTCCACAGGGAGGCCCAGCATCGCCGGACGGCCTCGATCACAGCGTCGGCACCGACGACATCCAGGAACGAATCCTGTTGCCCGGCGAAGCTCGCGAAGGACAGGTCCTCCGCGGTGGCGGAGGAGCGAACCGCCACCGCCGGGGCGTGTTCGGCGCCGGGCGCGGCACCCAACGCTGCGTAGGCAGTGCGGAGGGCCGCCGCGACTTCCGGTGGGACCGGTGACGTCCCCACAAGCTCCCGCGCCCGCTGGGCAAGCTGGCGCTCGGCAGGCTGGCTCCGTTCAAGCTGGCGCTCGGCAATCGCTGCCTCGGCGTCGATGGAGGCAGCCACGGGGCCGATCCCGTCAAGGCGAGCGGCCAGAGCGTCCAGCTCCCGTGGAACCGCCAGTGCGTAGGCCGAGGTGGTCAGGCAGAAACCTGGCGGCACGGGGAAACCCGCAGCGGCCAGCTTCCCGAGGTTGAGGGCCTTGCCGCCCACGCGGGAAAGTGGTGCCGAGCCGAGGCTGCCGAGCTCCAGCACGAGACTGTCCTGGTCGGCGTGCTGCGGGGAGGCCATTTCCGGCTCCCGGTTTCGCGGATTTCGGCCGCTAGGGAGCGTCCGAAGCCTCGCCCGTGTCCTCCCACATGACGTCAAGGTTGCGGAAGACCGGTGGTCCGTCACACAGCGCCGCCATCTTCGCGGCGAAGTCGGACGTTTCCGGCCGGTTGGAGTTTTCCATGGCCGACTCGTAGGAATCGAATTCGACGATGGTGAAGTAGGTCCCCGGCCGGTCGCGGTCCGCGGTGGCCACGATGCGACGGAACGTGGGGTCAGTCGCTCCCTCGGTCCTTGACGGCCGGCCCAATTCTTCAATCTCCTTGATGCGGGAACTTTGGAATTCGATGATCTGCACAAACCCGGCCATGACGGCTCCTTGAGGGGCGGTGGATGCTGATGCCGATCACGCTAGACCCCGGCCCGCGGCCATGCAATAGCCGGAGCGGGTCCGTCTTATGGAGTCAGCAGCACCTTGATGGCCCGGCGTTCGTCCATTGCCTTGTAGGCCTCGGCTGCTTCCTCGAGCGGCATTTCGACGTCGAACACCCGGCCCGGGTTGATGGTCCCGGCCAGCACGTCTGCCAGCAGTTCCGGGATATATGTACGGGCGGGAGCCATCCCGCCTGCCACGGTGATGTTCCTATCGAACAGATAGCGCAGCGGAATCTCGGCGCCGCCGGTCGGTACCCCGACGAACCCCAGGGCGCCGCCTGGACGGACCGAATGCAGGGCCTGTTCCATGGACTCCTTGGTCCCCACGCACTCCAGCACCGAGTCCGCGAGGACGCCGCCGAGCAGCTCACGGACCTTCGCCACGCCGTCGTCCCCGCGTTCTTCCACGATGTCCGTGGCGCCAAACTCGCGGGCGATGGCCTGCCGGTCAGCGTGGCGCGACATCGCGATGATCCGCTCGGCACCTAAGCGCCTGGCTGCCAGGACACCGCACAGCCCCACGGCGCCGTCGCCCACCACCACAACGGTCCGGCCGGGAGAGACCTGGGCGCTGAGGGCGGCGTGGTGGCCGGTGGCCATGACGTCGGACAGCGTCAGGAGGTTCTTCCGGAGCGCATCGTCTGGGTCGCCGACGTCGGGCACCCTGACCAGGGTGGACTCGGCAAGGGGGACACGCACTGCCTGGCCCTGGCCGCCGTCTATCCTTAATCCTGCATCGTCCTTGCCGCCCCAGCCGGCGAGCCGGTCGCAGGCGACTGTGACGCCGTTCAGGCACTGCGGGCACTCGCCGCAGCTCACCACGAACGGGGCTATCACGAAGTCGCCCTCCTTGAGAGCCTTCACATCATCGCCGACGCTCTCCACCACGCCGATGAATTCGTGACCTATGGCGGAGGGCGCGTGGGTTGGCTTCACGCCGCGGTACGGCCACAGGTCTGAGCCGCACACACATGCTGCAGTCACCGTGACCACCGCGTCCGTGGGGAGCTGGACGGACGGATAGTCCCGGTCCTCCACCCTGATGTCTCCGGGGCCGTGGATAATGGTGGCGCGCATGGCTGCTCCTGTCGGAAGGTGGGCGTGACCTGAACGAGTGTAGACCCCGCACGCGTACGTGGCGGCCCGGCCTAGCGCATGCCCTCCCGGCGGATGGCGGTGGCGATGGCTGCTGCCCGCGTTTCCACTCCGAGCTTGGCGTAAATGTGGGCCAGGTGGGTTTTGACCGTGGCCTCGGAGATGAAGAGCCGCTGGCCGAGTTCGCGGTTGCTGAGCCCCTCGGTGAGGAGGCTCAGCAGCTCGGCTTCGCGCGGGGTCAGGACCTCGTCGGGATTGCGCAGCTGCTGGAACAGCCGGGAGGCCACCGGGGCGCTCATCACGCTCCTGCCCTGTACGGCACCCCGGATGGCGGCGAAAATCTCCTCCGGTGCGGCGTCCTTGAGCAGGTAGCCCATGGCGCCGGCGTCCACCGCGCGGACGATGTCGGCGTCGGAATCGTACGTGGTGAACACGAGCACCGCCTGCCGCCGGTTGCGTTCGCGGATCCTCCGGATGGCTTCGATGCCGTCCATGCCGGCGCCCATGGCCAGGTCCATGACCACCACGGCTGGGGAATGTTCCTCTACCTTCGCCAAGGCTTCTTCGCCTGATGCGGCCTCGGCCACGACGTCGATGTCCGGCTGGGTTCCCAGCAGCGCCTTGAGCCCGCTCCGGACCACGAGGTGATCGTCAGCCAGGAGGACGGTGATGGCGCTCATGCGTCCTCCCTGGCAGGCAGTTGCGCGGCCACGATGGTCCCTTCCCCGGGGGCGCTTTCCACCGAGAATACGCCGCCCAGCTGTTCCACCCGCTGCCGCATGGCCCGCAGCCCGTAGCCTCCGGCGTCCGATGGCGGTGCTGCCGCCGCCGGATCAAAGCCGCCGCCGTCGTCGTAAATGTCCAGGGTGACGGCCTCCGGAAGGAAGCCGAGCGTCAGCGTCGCGTTCGCTGCGGACGCGTGGAGCTGGATATTGGCTGCCGCGCTCTGAACTACCCTCAGGAGTGTGTGGCGGACGTCCGCGGGAACGGGCCGCTGCTCGCCGGTGACCAGCAGCCGCGCCCCGGGGACATACTGCGAGGCGGCCTGCAGCAGGGCCTCGGGCAGGGGAGAGGCGTCCAGTCCGGGGGAAGCGAGCTCGTGGACGAGGCTCCGCGTTTCTGACAGGTTCCGGCGGAGCAGCCCGCTGGCCTGGCTGAGGTCCTGCCGGGACGACGGGGCAGGCCAGGCGCGGTTCGCCGCTTCCAGGAGCAGCAGGCTGCTGGCCAGGCCCTGCGTGACGGTGTCGTGGATTTCGCGGGACACACGCTCACGCTCGGCAATGGTGCCGGCCCGGCGCTCGCTGGCGGCCAGCTGTCCCTGGGCGAGCGACACCTCAGCGTGCAAGCGGCGCTGCTCCGCGGCGTCGTGCTCGATGCGGTCGTAAATCAGGGTCAGCATGACGCCGACGGCAAGCGGACCAAGCAGCATGGCGAGGTCGGTGCCGTCGCTGAGCCGGAACAGCCCGACGGCGGTGGCGGCGGCCGTCGCGCCCGCTGCGATGTAGGCCACCGCCCCCTGGAATGCCGTGCGGCAGAGGAAGAACAGCGCAAACGAACACCACGCGAAGCTGGGCGCGGCAACCACCAAGACCGCCCACACGGCGACGAGGATGAACATCCAGACGGCCCAGGGACGCCCGCGCTGGGCAAGCACGGCGATGACGGCGTAGAGAACGCAGGCGGCGGCGGCCAGGCCGGGGACCATGAGGTTGTCAGCAGGGCTGTGCCGCATCACGTAACGCACCACCGACGCCACCAGCAGCACCGCGAAACCCAGGTGGACGGCGGCGTCAATCCTGCCCAGGGGGCCTGATGCCTGGGCTGTCCGGCCGGGCAGGGTTTCCTGGGGGAGTGCTGGGGCTGAGGAAGGCATGGCGTCCGGTTCCGGTGGAGGGAGTGCTATCCACCATGCTATTGCCCGCGCCGTTGCTAGTCCCTCAGCCTTTTGGCTGATCCCGCTGGCTGTTAGGCGGAGCACGGTGCCGACGAAGGCCCGATGTGCGCGTTCGGAGCAGGCGGCACGATGGAAACGTACCCGATTCCGCCACCGGATTTCAGCTGAGTCTCAGCGCTAAAAGGAGAACTACCGTGAAAAAGTCCAGCAAGGTTTTTGCCGCCGCCGCAGCCGGAGCGCTCGTCCTGACGGCAGGTGCGACCGCCGCCGCCAACTCCCGAAGCGGTTCCTCGGCGCGGGCGGCTGAACCGGCTTCGGTGTCCGCCGCCGTACCCGCCGCCGTACCCGCTGCCGTGCCTGCCGCGGACGTGCAGCCGGTGCCAGCCAACGTTGTGGCTCAAAGCCGGATCACCGTCGGCGCCTCGGCCAAGGCGGTGGGCGCGGCGCTTGCCAAGTGCCAGGCGGACAAGCTGCCCTTCGTCACGGTAGCGCTGGTCGACCGGTTTGGCACCGTGCAGGCGCTCCTCCGGGGCGACAACGCGGCTGAGCACACCATCGAATCGGCCAAGCGGAAGGCCTATACCGCTGCCGCCTTTGGTGCCCCCACGAGCGAGCTGGCCAAGCGCATCACGGGCAACGGCCCCAGTATCGCCGACCTTCCCGGCACGCTCTTCCTGCCCGGCGGAGTGCCGCTCAAGGTCAACGGCGTGTCAGTGGCCGGCATCGGCGTGGGCGGCGCCCCGGACGGCAAGCTCGACGAAGCCTGCGCGGCAGCGGGTGCCGATGCCATCGCCGGGTAGGTTCGGTTCATGCGGTGGTTCAAGGCTGCTGGACGGCGTCGGTACACGTCGGCGCCGGGACAGATGTCGGTTGTGAGCGCACTAGGGGCCGTTACCGTGGCAGCAGCAGTGGCAGGATGCAGCGCCGTGGGCGCCGGAGGCACGGCGTCAGACAGCGCTGCCACCGCCGGACCCAGTGCGCCATCGGCCACCTCGAGTCCGGCCACGCCGCGCCCGGGAACGCTAGGCCCGGCAAAGTCGCAGACTTCCACGCCGACAGGGGCCACGGCTTCGCGCCCGGCGCCGCCCCGGGAGGCCCAGGCGGAGCTCGACCGGCGGCTGATCCTTGCAGCCAAAGCCAACAATGCGCCGCTGGTCAAGCAGCTGATCCGGGCCGGCAGTAACGTCAACGCCAAGGACGCGATCCAGGATTCGGCGTTCCTCTACGCCGGAGCTGAAGGGTTCAACGACGTGCTTCGGCTGACCCTGGCCAACGGTGCGGATGTGTCCAGTACCAACCGCTACGGCGGGACTGCACTCATACCGGCCAGCGAACACGGCCATGTGGACACGGTCCGGATCCTTATCGCCGCGGGAGTTCCCGTCAACCACGTGAACAACCTCGGCTGGACTGCCATGCAGGAGGCCGTCCTGCTCAACAATGGCGGTCCTAGGCAACAGGAAGTGGTCCGGCTGCTCCTGCGGCCGGCGCCGACCCCTCCATCCGTGACCCCCAGGGCCGGACGGCTTTGGACAATGCGGAGCGGCTGGGCTTTGCCGACATTGCGGCCCTGATCCGGGGCCGCAGCTAGATGGCCATGCCCACGTCGCCGTCCTGACCTTCATTCGGCGGCCACGCAGCCGACGCGCGGGTGAATTCGCGTGTCGGCGCGGTCTGCGGACAAAAGAAGGTCAGGACGGTTCGGCGCCTGGGCTCAGACAGCTTCTAGCACGCTGACGTAGTTGGCGATTCCTACGCCGCCCATGTTCTGCACCGCTGCCCGGCGGGGGCCGGCCAGCTGCATGTCGCCGGCGGTGCCGGTGAGCTGCATGGCTGCGATGACGTGCTGGGAAACGCCCGTCGCACCCACGGGGTGTCCCTTGGCCTTGAGGCCGCCGGATACATTGACGGGCAGCTTCCCGTCCTTGAACACCCAGCCTTCCTCGATGGCGCGGACGCCCTGCCCAGGTTCCGTAAGGCCCATTGCTTCGTACATGAGCAGCTCGGCGATGGTGAAGCAGTCATGGACTTCTGCGAAGTCCAGGTCCTTGATCCCGACGCCGGCCATCGCCAGGGCGCGCTGCCAGGAGACGCGGGTGGCGGCGAAGGCGGTGGGGTCGCGGCGTTCTGCGGGGAAGAAGTCGCTCGCGTGGCCGAATCCGGCGAGCCGGACCGGGGCAGTGACCCCGGCGGTCGGTGAGACAGACAGCACGACGGCGGCGGCGCCGTCGGACACGGGGGAGCAGTCGGTGCGGCGCAGCGGATCGGCCACCATCGGGTTCTTGTCCGACACTGTGCGGCAGAACTCCTCGCCGAGGTCTTTGCGGAGCTGGGCGTAGGGGTTGTCCACGCCGTTGCGGTGGTTCTTGGCCGCGATGGTGCCCAGGACGTCGCCGAGGTTCCCGACGCTGGATCCGTAGCGCTTCCCGTAATGCTTGGCCACCTCCGCGAACAGCCCGGTGAAGCCGGTGGTGGAGGCCTTGCCGGCCATGTCGTAATCCGCCCCCAGCAGTGCCGCACCCACGACGTCCGCCCCCGCATGGGTCATCTTCTCGGCGCCAATCACAAGCACGGTCTTTGCGGTGCCTGCCAGCAGCGACTTGGTGCCCTGCTGGAACGCGGCCGACCCCGAGGCGCAGGCATTCTCAACCCGCGTGGCGGGGACGTTGGCCAGCTGCTCCGAGACCTGCAGCGCGAGCGAGGACGGGAACGCCAGCGGCATCATGCCGGAGTTGAACTGGCCGAGGTAGATCTCGTCGATCTGGCCGGGTTCGATCCCTGCGTTGCCGATAGCCTCGGTGGCGACCTGAACGATCAGGGATTCAAGGGTCTCGTCCGTCAGCTTGCCGAAGCGGCTGTGGCCCCAGCCGGTGAGCAGGACGTCCTTGCCGAACTGATCTTTGAGGCTCATGCTGAGGCTCCTTCCAAAGCGGGGGCGGCATTTTCGGGTGCGACCGTGAACTCCGCCTCGGTCTTCCCGCGGATTTCCTCCACGGTCACCCCTGGCGCGAGGCGGGTGAGCGTGAGCTGCCGGCCGCCGTCGTCCGTCTTTTCCAGGTCGAAGACCGCGAGGTCGCTGATGATCCGGTCCACCACGCGGAGGCCGGTAAGCGGCAGGGTGCACTCCTTGACGATCTTGGCGGTGCCGTCCTTCGCGTTGTGCTCGGTGAGGACGACGACGCGCGGGGTCCCGGCGACGAGGTCCATGGCGCCGCCCATGCCCTTGACCATCTTGCCGGGGATGGTCCAGTTGGCGAGGTCGCCGCTGCCGGAAACCTGCATGGCCCCCAGGATGGCAACCTTGACGTGGCCGCCGCGGATCATTCCAAAGGACGTGGCGGAGTCGAAGATGCTGCCGCCTGGCAGCACGGTGACGGTCTGCTTGCCGGCGTTGATGAGGTCGGCGTCTTCCTCGCCCTCGAATGGGAACGGGCCCATGCCGAGCAGCCCGTTCTCGCTCTGGAGCACGACACGGACGCCCTGGGGCAGGTTGTTGGCCACGAGCGTGGGGATGCCGATGCCCAGGTTCACGTAGTCGCCGTCGTTGAGTTCCTCGGCCGCGATGGCAGCCATTTCATCCCTGGTCCAGGCCATGGGTTTCTCCTTGGGGTTCAAAATCGGGGGGCTTAAGTGTTCGTTCGCGCTGGGTTAGGCGGGGACGGGCTCGACGCGCGGGCGTACGGTGCGCTGCTCGATGTCCTTGACGCGCTTGCTCGCCTGGACGAGGCGCTGGACGTAGACGCCGGGGGTGACGATGTGGTTCGGGTCCAGCTCGCCGGGCTCCACGATCACCTCGGCCTCGGCGATCGTCACGGCGCCGGCGGTGGCCACCACTGGGTTGAAGTTGCGGGCGGTGAAGCGGTAGATCAGGTTGCCGTCCGTGTCGGCCGTGTGTGCGTGGACCAGTGCGACGTCGGCGCGGATGGCGCGCTCCTGGACGTACGTTTCGCCGTCGAACTCCGCGAGCGGTTTGCCTTCGGCAACGAGGGTGCCCACGCCGGTTTTGGTGTAGAACGCGGGGATGCCGGCGCCGCCGGCGCGGAGCCGCTCGGCCAGTGTGCCCTGCGGCGTGAACTCTACCTCCAGCAGGCCGGCCAGGTACTGCTCGGCGAAAAGCTTGTTCTCGCCGACGTAGGAGGCGATCACCTTGCGGACCTGGCCCGCCTCGATCAGGACACCGAGGCCCTTGCCGTCCACGCCCATGTTGTTGGACACCACCGTCAGGTCGCCGACGCCCGACTTCCGGACGGCCTCGATCAGGTCTGCCGGGATGCCGCTCAGGCCAAAGCCGCCGACGGCGAGCGTCATGCCGTCCCGGAGTACATCCTGCAAGGCCTCGGCCGCTGCGGATCTAAGTTTGGACATCGCATCTCCTCATTGAGCTGGGTTGGATCGTTGGGGTTGGATCGGTGGGGGGTTGGATCGTGGGGGCTCCGATGGGCTGCTGGCAGACCGTCTCGAAACATGCTCGCCGCGTGTTCCACTTTGTGGACTCAGGCCTTGGATGTTGAGCGTACGGGCGTCCGAGGGGCACTGTCAAGGACGAAATTGTCCCTACATATGGGTCTTTTTACAGTGTGGACGGTAGTGTTCTGAGTATCCACATTATGGATACATGAAGGAGAGTTATGAACCCGACACCAGTTCAGGGGGCCCAGGTGGTCAGCCGCATTGCCGGACTGTTGCGCATCGCGGGCCGCAGGCCGGAGGGAAGCTCCCTGCTGGAACTTGTGCGAGAATCCGGCCTCACCCGGCCCACGGTCCACCGCCTTCTCACCTCTTTGGCCGCGGAAGGACTCCTGGACCACGATGCCCGGACCGGCAACTGGGTCCTGGGCCCGGAGGTTCTGCTGCTGGGATCGGTGGCCTCCGCCCGGTTCCCGCTGGAGGACATTGCCAGGCCCAGCCTGCGGCGGCTGGCCGAGGAAACAGGCGAGAGCGCCTTCTTCTCCGTTCGCAGGGGCTCCGAGACCGTCTGCCTGCTGCGCGAGGAAGGCAGCTTCCCCGTGCGCTCGTTCGTGCTGCACGAGGGCGTCAGGTTTCCACTGGGCGTGGCATCGGCAGGCACGGCCATCCTTGCCTTCCTGCCGGAGAACGAACAGGAGCAGGTCCTGTCCGGGTGGCCCGTCCACGCCGGAAAGTTCGCAGAAGGGCACCCGGAGGCACTGGTCCGGGCCAACCTGAAGCAAACCCGCCAGCTGGGCTATTCGGTGAACCCCGGCCTGGTGCTGGAAGGCAGCTGGGGAATGGGCGCGGCCGTGTTCGACCAGGCCAACCGTCCGGCGTGGGCACTGTCCCTGACCGGGATCGAGCCGCGCTTCCGCGGACACCGGCAGGAGTTCCTGGGCCGGCTCCTCCTTGAAGAGGCACGCCGGATCTCAGCCCTGCTCCGCACGCCCAGCGCCGGCTGACCACCCTCGGCATCCCCGAGGAATCATGTCAAGATGCCCGCCTGGGTTGATTCGTGGACTCATTTGATTTTGCCCGGATGGCGGGCTGCTTTTTTGGGCCTTGTTTCGCGGTGGTCAGGGTCAGTAGCTCCGTGCAGAGAGCCTGGATCTGGCGTTGGATGG
>NZ_JBFTJD010000027.1:0-52715 GCF_056395245.1 Arthrobacter sp. 10L430
CCGGTATCAACAAACTTGGCACACTATTGAGTTCTCAAACAACAGACACACCCGGCACCACCACAACCAAACAACCAGTCGCGGATCGCTCCGGAGCAACTTCCCAAACTTACCCGAATCCAAACCACATTGCAAACCAGCGTCTCCGCAACCTGCAAACCATTCAAACTCGCCCCCACCAAACCCGGAGCGCACGAAGCGCCGACCAGATCAGGTCTTGAAATTTAGGGGATTTGTCACCGTCGGTTCCCAGCTTTCCGCTGGTCTCCCTCTCGGCGACTTAGAAAACAATACACCCACCACGCCCCCACCGCAAACCCGCCTCCATTCGGCATCCCGAACGCGAAAATCCGCGCCGTTCCGCGGAGAAAAGATGGCGTCCGCAGCAAAAGCCAGGTGCCGGCGTCGTAATTCCTTGTTGTGTGCTGCATCACCCGCAACCGGCCCCGGAAATCCAGCCGCCGTCAACGCAAAGAAGGGCCGGCAACCATGCGGTTGCCGGCCCTTCTCAGGCTGGATTCAGCGGTGCTGAATTACCAGGAAGACTTGGTGATGCCCGGGAGCTCACCGCGGTGAGCCATGTCGCGGAAGCGAACACGGGAGATACCGAACTTCTGGAAGGTACCGCGGGGACGGCCATCGATGATGTCGCGGTTACGCAGACGCACCGGCGAGGCGTTGCGGGGCAGCTTCTGCAGGCCGAGGCGTGCGGCTTCGCGAACTTCGTCGGTCGAGTTGGGGTCAACCAGAGCCTTCTTCAGTTCGAGGCGCTTTGCAGCGTAACGCTCGACGATGACTTTACGCTGTTCGTTCTTAGCGATCATTGACTTCTTAGCCATGTGTTTAGCGCTCCTCTCGGAATTCGACGTGCTTGCGGATCTTGGGGTCGTACTTCTTCAGGACCATGCGGTCCGGGTCGTTACGACGGTTCTTACGGGTTACGTAGGTGTAACCCGTGCCCGCGGTCGACTTGAGCTTGATGATCGGACGTACGTCCTTGTCCTTAGCCACTAGAGCTTCACCCCTCGTGCCAGGATGGCGGCGACGACTACGTCGATGCCGCGTACGTCGATGGTCTTAATGCCCTTTGCAGAGACCTGCAGGGTGACATTGCGGCGCAGGGACGGAACCCAGTAGCGCTTCTTCTGAATGTTCGGGTCGAACCGGCGCTTGTTGCGGCGGTGCGAGTGCGAAATGCTGTGTCCAAAGCCCGGCTCGGCTCCGGTCACCTGGCAGTGTGCTGCCATGACGACTCTCCTCTGAAAAATAAATGAAACGGCTGGCAGAGTTCTGCGTCACCGTGCGGCAGGCGGCGTCCGCATCCAGCCCCCACGCGTTTCCGGTTTCCGCATGCCCGAAAATACTGGCGAAAAGCCAAGATTTCCTTGCTGCGGCGAAATACGATGAGCCACGGGCACCGGGCAGTGGAAACCACTGCGAAGTACCGGGATGCTGGGCGAATACAGGAATGCACGCAACTTGAGCCCCTAACTACCGGCCATTGGGACTGTCATTTCTGCTGACAGCCGCCGCCAACCGGAGCAATTGCACACGCTCCGCGCCACCTAGCGCCTACCAAGTCTACGAGACGTGCGAATTAAAGGCTAATCCGGCGGTAGAGGGTGTATAAGGGGCGCCTGCCGGCGCCACTCCCCGCTGACAGGGAAGACACATCCGGGGAGAAGGATTTTCACAGGAAAATGAAAGCCTGGCAGCGGAGTCTTGAGACATGAACACAGACCTCCTTCCTTCCCCCGGGGCCGACGCCCTTCGGCGGCCCGGTCCTGGACAGCCCGCAAATCCCGGGCGCGGCCGCTTCGCCTCGCAGCACCGGCGCCGGCTTCTCCGCGCTGACGCCCTGACGGTAGCGGCATGGGGATCGCTGGCGGCCTCGGTTGCGTTATGGCTGGCCGACGGCGGCATGACAGGGATCTCGACGCTCGGCGCCGGGATCACGGCCTTGGGGATTGTGGCCGGTCTCGCCGGCATGGACCTGGTGCTGCTCATGCTCCTGCTCGCAGCCCGGATTCCGCTCATCGACGGCGCGGTCGGGCATGACCGTGCCTTGGAGTTCCACCGGAAGCTCGGCAAACCGTCCCTCTACCTCCTGCTGGCTCACGGTGTCCTGATTGCTATCGGCTACGGCATGGCGGAAGGGCTGGACCCCGTGAGTGAGGCCGTGGCGCTGTGGGTCCTGGTGCCGGACATGTGGCTGGCATTCGTGTCCATGGCCCTGTTCATTGCCGTGGTGGTGACCTCGCTCGTGGCAGTCCGGCGGCGCTTCCCCTACGAGTTCTGGTACGTCGTCCATCTGCTCACGTATGCGGCGGTGCTGACAGCCCTGCCGCACCAGTTCAGCGTGGGGGCACTGTTCGCCCCCGGAACGTGGCAGCGCTGGTACTGGCTCGCCATCTGCATCGCCACCGGCGCGGCGCTGCTGTGTTACCGGGTGATGCAGCCGGTCCTCGCCACCTTCCGGCATCAGTTGACAGTTGAGCGCGTGACGGCGGTCGCCCCTGGAGTGGTCAATATCGAGATGAGCGGCCTGAACTTGAACACCTTGGCCGGCGCCGGCGGCCGGTTCTTCATCTGGCGCTTCCTGGCCCCCGGTCTCTGGTGGCACGCGCATCCGTTCAGCCTTTCCGCCGAGCCTTTGGCCGTGGACCGGAATGGCCGCGGCCGGCTAAGGATTACCGTTCGGAATCTCGGCAAGGGGTCTGCGCAGCTGTCCCGGCTGAAACGGGGAACCAAGGTTGCCGTGGAAGGACCCTACGGCCTTTTCAGTTCCGCCGCCCGCAGCAAGGACCACGTGGTGATGATCGGCGCCGGAATCGGCATCACCCCTTTGCGGGCACTCCTGGAAACGACGCCTTTTGAGCCGGGCAAGGCAACGGTGCTCCTCCGCGGCCACAGCGACCAGGAACTCTATCTCGGCGATGAAATTCTCGAACTGTGCCGTGCACGCGGTGCCACGCTTTTCCACCTGACCGGCTCCCGGGATCCGGGCTCCCGGGAGAGCTGGCTTCCCGCGAGCGAACAGCGGGCAGGCTACAGCCTCACGGACTACGCTCCGGAGGTCGCCGGCGCCGACATCTACGTGTGTGGCCCCGCTCGCTGGGCGGAGAACGTCCTGGACGCCGCCCGCTCGGCGGGCGTCCGCGAAGATCAGCTCCACTACGAAAGGTTTGACTGGTGAGAATCAGAGCAGCGGTTTCAGCCGCCTTGGCTTCGGCCGGAATCCTCCTGGTCGGCTGGCAGTCAGGCGTCCATGTGGCCGACACCCGCAGCGCTGTTGCGGCTGCGTCCACGGGGAATGAGACCGCCGGGACTTCGGCGGGGACGGGATCTTCGGACACCGGCGGCCCGGCATCGTCCGGAACATCCGGATCTTCAGGCGCTGCCGGTTCGTCCGGATCGGCTGGCTCATCCGGCGCTGCCGGCTCGTCCGGGGCAGCCGGGGCGGCGGCCAAAGCCGGCGGCACCTACGACGGCGACATCGTCCAGACCCGCTTCGGCACCGTACAGGTGCAGGTCACCGTCAAGGCAGGCGCCATCACGGACGTCACCGCCCTCAAGCTGACCGACGCAGAAGGCAGATCCATGCAGATCAGCAACTACGCCGCCCCGATTCTTCGCAGCGAAGTACTTCAGGCACAGTCGGCGGAGGTCCAGACCGTCGGCGGCGCAACCGTGACCAGCGACGCCTACCTCACCTCACTCCAGGCGGCCCTCGATGCAGCAAACCTCTGAACCCAGGCACGGTCTGCGGGCACGGACCTTCAGCTGCATGGGGACGGTCATCAGCCTCACCATGCCGGCCGGTCCGCACAAAGCACCCCATGCTGCGGACGATGAGCTGGAAGCCGCAACCGCCGTCGTCGAATGCCTTTTCGCCCGGCTGGATGGGACCTTCAGCCTGTACCGTCCCGATTCCGAAGCCAGCAGGCTGGGGCGCGGCGAACTTGGGCTGCAGGAGGCGTCGGACGAGATGCGGGCACGGTATACGGAGGCGTCCGAGTGGCGGCTCCTGACCGAAGGCGCGTTCACGGCCGAACGTCCGGACGGCATCCTGGACCTCTCCGGCCTCATCAAAGGCCATGCGATCAAGGAAGCGGGGATTTCTCTCCACGCCCTGGGACTGGAGGACTGGTGCCTCAATGCCGGCGGGGATGTGCTCGTCAGCGGCTCCCCTGATCCCGGCGGCGGCGAAGCGTGGCGGGCGGGGATCGTGGATCCGGCCGACCGCAGAACGCTGCTCGCCGGCTTTCCGCTGGGTGGCTTGCCGGGCGGGCTTGCGTCTGGACCCGCGGCCGACGGCGGTGCCCCCGGAAACACCGCCTCCCGGAGCAGGATGGCCCTGGCAACCTCGGGCTCAGCCGAACGCGGCGACCACATCTGGGCCGCGGGCGGGCGTGCCGCGGAATTCTGGCAGGTCTCCGTGGCGGCGGCCGACGCGGTCACCGCCGACGTCCTCGCGACGGCGATCGTGGCCGGCGGAACCGCGATGCTAAACCGCGCAGCCGAGTTGTGGGACGTCGAGGTGCTGGCTGTGCTCAGGGACGGGGACCTCCTGGCGACGGCGGGATTTCGACGTTAGGTCTCGACAGGCTCGACCAGCGTCGGTCGGCTCGACCAGCGTCGGTCGGCTCGACCAGCGTCGGTGGGCTGGGCCCGCAGCGCCGCCGGCTCGTTAGAGCCGGGTGAGCTGGCCGTATTTCGGCTGGAGGCCGTCGCCGGAGGATTTGCCGGTGACCCGCCGAACCACCCAAGGGGCGGCGAATTCCTTGACCCAGCGCGCATTGGCCCGCACCGCCTCAGCGCGGCTGAGCTCCGGCACCGGCGTCATGGGCGGGACCTCGATCGAATGATCGTGTTCCAGGACGGTGAGGACGCGCTTGGCCATGTTCGCGTGGCCGGCGGCAGACATATGCATCCGGTCCTTGGCCCACATTCCCCAGTCGTAGTATTCGTTGAAGCGCCAGTAGTCGACGATCAGCGCACCGTGGTCACCGGCGATGCCACGGACAAGTTCGTTGTAGATGGCGGTGCGGCCGCGCATGGTGCCGAACACCTTGGAGCCGCGGGCGTCGAAGCCGGTGAACATCACCACTGTGGCGCCGGCGGCCCTGAGTTTGCGGATACCGGCGTCGTACTCCTCAAGCAGGTCGTCGATGTCTATCTTGGGCCGGAGGATGTCGTTGGCGCCGGCGTAGATGCTTACGAGCGTCGGTTTGAGGCCGACGGCGGCGTCCACCTGATCGGCCATGATCTGGCGGAGTTTCTTGCCGCGGATGGCAAGGTTTGCGTAACCGAAGCCCGGGTCCGCGGCGCCGAGCTGTTCGGCCACCCGGTCTGCCCAGCCCCGGACGCCGTTGGGTCGGGTGGGGTCGTCGTCGCCGACTCCTTCCGTGAAGGAGTCTCCGAGGGCTACATAGCGGGACGTGAAATCCATGGATCCAGTCTGCCAGCAGTTGCCGCGAGCAACCAAGACGGCCGCCGGCGGCGCGGCTTCGGCTGACTGGCCGCGGCTACGGCTGCTCGCGGAGGATCCAGTGGTTGTTGTCCAGGCGCGCCACGATCTTTTCCCCAATCCGGGCGAGATCGGCGACGTCGCGCTCAGTCAGGGCGTCAAGGAACAGCGAGCGGACGGATTCCACGTGGCCTGGGGCTAGCTCCACAATGGTGGCCATCCCCTGTTCGGTCAGGTGCGCTGTGGTCACGCGGGCATCGCCCGGGTGCGGCCGCCGCTCCACCCAGCCGCGGTTCTGGAGTTTGGTCACCACGTGGGAGAGCCGGGAAAGTGACGCGCTGGTCCGGGCCGCGAGTTCACTCATGGGCAGGAAGCGCCCCTCTGCCTCGGAGAGCATGGCCAGGACGTTGTAGTCGAACAGGGACACTTTGCCCGCTGCGTGCAGCTGGGTATCCAGGGCGGCTGGCAGCATGGTGTTGATGCTCAGCTGGGCGAGCCAGGCCCGGCGTTCATCGGCGTTGAGCCAGCGCGGTTCCGTCATGACTCCATCCTAGGAGAATTAAAGCTTGACAGTTCAAGCCGGGGCCGTGGAGGCGGGCCGCGGCGCCGGCGGCTGAAGGCGGGCGCCGGCGGTGAAGGCGGGCGCCGGCGGTGAAGGCGGGCGCCGGCGGTGAAGGCGGGCGCCGGCGGTTGTCACAGCCAGGGTTCTCCAGTAGTGGGTGGCGGTAGGCTGGCGGACATGTACGTAGTTTCCCTCACTTACAAGGTCGCCCAAGACATCGTCGACTACCACCTGGACGCCCACGTGGCCTGGCTCAAGGACGCCTTTGACCAGGGCGTGTTCCTGGCCGCCGGCAGGAAGGTCCCGCGCACGGGCGGTCTCCTGCTGTCGAAGGCTGACCGGGTGACGCTGGACGACTCTCTGGCCAAAGACCCTTTCTACGTCAACGGCGTGGCCGAGTTCGAAGTCATGGAATTCGCCGCGAACAGGGTGGCCCCGGGGTTCGAAAACCTCCTGGATGAGCCAGCGCCGCGGAATTAACCCACTTTTGGAGCCCCGGACGCGCTGTCCGGGGCCCCATCGGGCGGGGTGTGGCCCACAACTCGGCTGGTTCAGCCCTGGGCGGGCCGGGCTAGGACTCCAAGACCAGGAGCTGGGCGCGCCCCGGATCCCATCCCACGAATACCTGGCCGCCGGGCTCGGGCCTGCAGGCCGAGTCCGCGCTGAGCTCGCGCAGCTGAAGATCGTGGCCGCCCGCTGTCAGACGGTGGCGGACCGTGGCCCCGAGGTTGGTGGAGGACACCAGTGTTGCTTCGCCCCCGTTGCCGCCAGCGCCCGCCGGGCGGAATTTGAGGTGCTCCGGCCGGATGGAGACGGCGTAGTTTTCGCCGCTCGCTCCGCGGTCTGCGACCCGCGCTGTACCGAGGCCGCCAAGGTCCACCAAGGCCTCTGAACCGTCGCGTTCCAGCACGGTGCACGGAATGAGGTTGGTGTCGCCGAGAAAACTGGCCACCCAGTCCGTCAAGGGCTGGTTGTAGACCTCCTCCGGCGGTCCTGACTGGACGATCTTGCCGTCCTTCATCACCACGATCCTGTCGGACATGGCCATGGCCTCGTCCTGGTCGTGGGTGACGAACAGCACCGAGATGCCGAGGCTCTTTTGCAAGGTCTTGATTTCCTCCTGCATCTGCTCGCGGAGCCGCTTGTCCAGGGCTGCCATGGGCTCGTCCAGGAGCAGCGCGGCCGGGTTGAAGACCAGCGCGCGGGCCAACGCGACGCGCTGTTGCTGGCCTCCTGACAGCTGGCGGGGCTTGCGGCCGCCCATTTTTCCGAGGCCCACGCGCTCAAGGGCCTCTTCTGCGCGCTGGCGGCGCTCGTCCTTGGGGATTTTGCGCATGCGGAGCGCAAATTCCACGTTTTCGAGCGCGCTCATGTGCGGGAACAGTGCATAGTTCTGGAACACGACGCCCAGGTTGCGCTCCCGCGGGGGCAGTGTGTCCACCGGCTGGCCATCGATGAGCACCGATCCTGCGGTGTGTTCTTCGAAGCCGGCAACCATCATCATGGTGGTGGTTTTGCCGGACCCGCTTGGCCCGAGCAGCGTGACGAATTCGCCCGGCTGAACCACGAGGTCCAGCCGGTCCACGGCCACAACGTCGCCATAGTTCTTGCTGACGTTGCGGAGTTCAATGGCACCACGGGACGCGGTCCCGGTGCCGGCAATTGATTCTGCGGAGATCATTGATGTGGTCATCGGCATTCCTTTACGTTTGGGCCGACACTGCCAGCGGCAGCATCCGTGCGGTGGATCGGCGCCTGAGGACAAACAAGACCTGAAGGAGGAGCCCGATAGTGGCGACGCTGACCAGAAGCGCAGACGAAACAGCGATCTTCGGGGTCAGGTTGAACTGGATGTCGGTGAACATCTTGACCGGAAGCGTGGTGGCCCCCGGGGACTGCATGAACAGTGACATCACGGTCTCGTCGATCGAGACCGAGAAGGCAAACAAGGCCCCGGAGATCAGGCCCGGCAGGATGATCGGAAGATATACGTGCCTTAATACGGACAACGGTCCCGCACCGAGGCTCTGCGCTGACCTCACCAGGGCCGGGTTGAGGCCCGCCAGGGCCGCGCGGGTCGTCAGGTACACGTACGGGGTGGCAATCACGGCGTGGGCCAGGCCGATCGGGATGATGCTGCCCACCATCCCGATCGAGATGAAGAACTGGTAGAGGGCGAGTGCCAGTACCACTGTGGGTACGATCATGGGAGCCAGGATCAGTCCCATCACCGCCGATCTGCCGGGGAATTTCCGGCCGTGCAGGCCGATGGCCGCCGTGGAGCCAAGGAGCACTCCGATGACGACGGCGATTCCCGCCGATTGCAGGCTGGCAGTCAGTGCCGAGGTCCATGCCTTGTCCGCGAAGAAGCCGGCGACGGCCGCCAGGGAGAATCCTTCCGGCGGAAAAGTGATGTAGCGGCTGTCATTCAGCGCCACCGGCACCACGATCGCCGTCGGAATCACCAGAAACAGAAACACGGGGACGGAGAGCAGCGCCAGCAGGCGGTGCTGCGGATTAGTTGTCTTCATGTTGGCCTCCTGCCTTGAGCACGCGCTGATACACGGCCACCATGATGCTCACCATCAACGTCAGCACGACGGCAAGTGCCGCGGCGCCCGAGAAGTCCGTGAGCTGGCGGGCGTAGTAATCGATCTGGTTGGCGATCATCATGTCGCCCGGTCCGCCCATGACGACGGGCGTGATGAAGAAGCCGGTGCTGATGATGAACACCAACAACCCCGCCGCCGAGATGCCGGGAGCGGAGAGCGGCAGGGTGATCCGGCGGAACACCGATCCTTCCCGCGCACCCAGCGACCGGGCGGCCAGGCCCAGCCGGTCGTCGATGGCGGTCAGGGAGGAGAAGATCGGAAACACGGCGTACGGAAGGAGGCAGTGGACCATGCCGATGATGACGGCGAACCGGTTATGCAGCAGTTCGATCGGCGCATGGGTGAGCCCGATGCCTTGAAGGAACGCGTTGACGATGCCGTTGTCCTGCAGCAGCACCGCCCAGGCGAAGTTTTTCACCAGAATGCCGGTCCAGAACGGCAGAAGAACGACGGCGAACAGGATCACCCGGGTGACGGTGCCGGCACGCCACAGCACGAGTGCGATCACGTATCCCAGCACCACTGTCACGATCGTGGAAGCCAGGCTGATGCTCAAGGTGTTGACGAGCGAGCGAAGCACCAGCGGATCCTCGAGCACCCGCTGGTAGGCGTTGTCGGAAAAGCTTGAGGCCACCAGCTTTCCCAGCGGCGTCAGGAAGAGGACGACGTCGAAGGCCAGGATCGGTGCAAGCAGCAGCCACCAGCCGCTGAGCCGGCGCCGGCCCTTCGGCCTTCCCTCCCCCGGCGAGTGGCGGCCCTGCTCCAGGGCCGTCTGCAGAGTTGCGGCAGTCATGTCAGCTGGCCTGCCACAGCTTGAACTGCTGCTCGGTCTTCTTCAGGTTCTGAGACCACCACTTGTCATCACGCACGAGGATCTTGTCGGCCAACCGCGGGCTCGTGGGCAGCGTGTCCGCAACTGCCTTCGGCAGCTTGGACAGGGCCGGCGTGTTGGCCAGGGTCAGGTTGGTCACCTTGTCGAAGGCGGCACCTGCTTCGGCGTCGTTTGACATGAAGTTCATGAGCTGGAACGCCGCTTCCTTGTTCTTGGCGCCCTTGGGGACCACAAAGTAGTCTCCGGCGAGGACCGCATTCTCAGGTGAGAAGTTCAGCTTCGCACCGTCCGTGCGGGCGGCGTTGATGCGGTTGTTGAAGCTTGTGGAAAGTGAGACCTCTCCGGACGTGAGCTGCTGGATCGGCTCCTGGTTCGCCGAGTGGTAGAGCAGCCTGTCCTTGCCCGGATGGTGTCCGAGGACGCGAAGGGCGCGGTCCACATCGAGGGGGTAGATCTTGTCGAACGGAACCCCGTCGGCCAGAAGGGCCGCCTCCAGAACCGAGCTGTCGGAGAGCTGGTTGTAGACGGAGCGCTTGGTGTTGTACTTGTCCTGGTCGAAGAACTGCGCCCAGTCCTTCGGTGCCTTGGCGTCCGGGATGACCTTCTGGTCCCAGGCCATGACGAACAGGAAGCTCAGGTACTTGATGCCGTATTCAGCCTTGGCGTACCCGGGCAGTCCTTTGTCGCTGATGATGTCGTAGTCGAACTTTTCCAGGAGTCCCTCGGCCACGGCCGTTTCATACTCCGGTGCGGTGATTTCCACGAGGTCCCACTGCACGTCGCCGGACTGCACCTGGGCCTTGAGCGCGGCAAGGCTGGTATTGGCCAGCAGCGTGGGCTGGATGCCCGTCTTCTTGGAGAACGGGTCCAGGATGGTCTGCGTCAGCTGGTCATTGTAGGAGCCTCCGTAGGACGTGACCGTCACGGTCTTGTTCGCGGCCGCACTCTGGGCCGGCTTGGCGCCGCAACCGGACAGCGCCAGCCCGGCGAACGGTGTCAGCGCCGCAGCCTTCAGGAGCTTCCGGCGGTCGAAATGGAGGGATTTGCTGTCAGTCATGGCGGTGATGCCTCTCGTGGCGTGGCTCGCCCGGAACACGCAGAAAGAAGGCCCGCGTGAATGGGAAGCAAGAGCTGGGATCCGGCTGTCACGTCGGGTTACCGGCGACGGCGGTTCGCGCCTTCGAGCGGTCCACGCAACGCTGGGCGGACTTGAAGCTTGATGCATTGACGGATTGTCAGTGCCGCAACACTAGCTGTGATGTTGCACACAAGTCAACAGCTGTTTACACTCAAGGTATCTGCTCGCCACCACGTCCGGGAGGAGCCGCCGGGACGACGAGTTTTCTCAGGCCGCGCTTGCGCGGAACCAATACCGGCCGGGGCCATCGCGGGCTGAGGTTGTCCCCCAGCGTGACGCCGCGGAGTTTCCGCCCGAACAGGGGCAGCACCCAGTCATTCAGCCAGAGCCGCTGCCGCCGCTCCCAGTAGCGCAGCGTCATCCTGACCGGGGGCTCCCACTCCTTGAGGCTGATCTTGTGGGGCACGCCGAGGTGGTCCAGGACCTCTGCCGCGAGGTACTTGTGGCCGGCCTTGGACATGTGCAGCCGGTCCGTGTCCCACATCCGGCGGTCGTGGAAGGCCTCGAAGCACCAGTAGTCCACCAGCACAGCCCCGTATTTGGCTGCCAGTTCCCTGACCCGTTGGTTATAAGAGGCGTTTCTCTTCTTCAGCGGCTCGAGCAGGGGGGACACCTTGATGTCGAAACCCGTGAAGAGCACCAGGGTGGCGCCGGTGTCAGCGAGTTTCGCCACGAGTGCTTCGTACTGCGCCATGAGCGCGTCCATGTCCGTCCCGAAATCCAGGATGTCGTTCCCGCCGGCGTACAGCGTGATGAGGGTCGGTTTCATGGCGAGCGCAGGTTCCAGCTGTTCGTCGATGATGTGGCGCAGCCGCTTGCTCCTGATGGCGAGGTTGGCGTACTCCCAGCCCGGTTCCGCCTTGGCGAGCCTCTCCGCCACCCGGTCCGCCCAGCCGCGCACCCCATTCGGCAGATGCTTGTTCCGGTCCCCGACCCCCTCAGTGAAGGAATCCCCCAAAGCGACAAACACCCGCCGCCCATCATGATCCGGAAGCAAAGGAGAGACACCCACCCCGGCACCCTAGTCACCGAAAGAAACGACAGGGTTAACGGCCAACGACAGGAACTGCGAGAGCGTTGGCCGTTACGCGACAGGAACTGCGAGAGCGTTGGCCGTTACGCGACAGGAACTGCGAGAGCGTTGGCCGTTACGCGACAGGAACTGCGAGAGCGTTGGCCGTTACGCGACAGGAACTGCGAGAGCGTTGGCCGTTAAGCGACAGGAACTGCGAGAGCGTTGGCCGTTACGCGACAGGAACTGCGAGAGCGTTGGCCGTTACGCGACAGGAACTGCGAGAGCGTTGGCCGTTAAGCGACAGGAACTGCGAGAGCGTTGGGCGTTACGCGACAGGAACTGCGAGAGCGTTGGCGAGGTGATTAAGCGACGGCAAGTCGGCGGCGGAGGCGGACCAGGCACCGCCAGAGGCTTAGAGCTCGGCCTTCCCCTGCCGCCAGTACCCCATGAACGCGACCTGCTTCCGGTCGATCCCGACGTCGCGCACCAGGTACCGGCGCAGCTCCTTGATGACGGCCGCTTCACCGGCCAGCCACGCATAGAACGGCAGGGCGCCGGAGGGCAGACCCGGGTTTTTGGTGGCACTGATCGCGGCGGTATCCATGCGGGCCGGTGTTTCCCACAGGATGTCCCGGTCCACGTTGACGTCTTCCGGCTCGGGGCCCGCCGCGGCGTCAGGGAACGTCACGCCCACCCAGCCCGGCAGCTGCACGGCAGAACGGACCGCTTCCTGAAGCAGTTGCCCGTGCGGGCGGGAGCGGCCGATCGGGGCGCCGCGGGCCAGCCAGGTGATTTCGACGTCGGCTGCCGTGCTGAGATCCAGAAAGTCGCCGGCTTCAGGGACTTCCAGGAAGGCGTGACCGGTCATGTAGCCGGGGAGGTTTTCCAGGATGGCGCTGATGGCGGGAACTGCGGTCTCGTCGCCGGCCAGGAGTACCCGCTGGGCCAGGCCGGGCCGCCACTCGATGCCCGAGTAGGTTTCCGCCGTGACGCAATGCGCGGCACGGTTGTTCGGGCCGATCAGCGTCAGGGCGTCCCCCGGCTTGGCGTTGAGCGCCCAGTTCGCCGCAGGGCCGCCGTTCCCGTCGGTGTCAAAGTGCATCACGAAGTCGACGTCGATCTCCGGATAAACAGCGTCAAGCCGGACCTGCCGGACAGTGTACGTTCGCATGGAGCCGCGGGTGGCAAGGTCCATCGCCAGCCATTCCTGGTACCAGTTGCTGTTCACCAACCGGAACGTTGGCAGCGGAAGCTGCGTCCCGTCGTCGGCAAGGGACGGAATCATGAGCTTGATCCGCAGGTCCATGGTGTCCCCGTGCACGCCGAAGTCCCGCAGGGAATACCCGCCAAAAGTCACCCGGCGGAAGTTGGGGCTGAGTTCCTGGACCGCGGAGACGGTGACGTCGAAGGCCAGCGTCATGGGTTCGGTGGCGGGCTGTTGCCTGGCGGCCGCACTGTTCCTTCCGGCGCGCACCGCCAATGACGTGCGCTCGGGGCTGTGTCCTGATCTCATGAGGCCATCTCCAGGGTTGCGGTCGGGGCTTTTGGGTCTGCGTGGTGCCTGCCCAGCGGAATCACGAGCGGCGTGCCGGAGACGGGGTCCGGTACAACCCGGGAGTCCAGTCCGAACACGCCGCGGACAAGCGCCTCGGTGACCACCTCGCCCGAGGGGCCCGCGGCCACCACGCGCCCGCCCTTCAGCGCAATGACATGGTCCGCGTAGCGCGCCGCCAGGTTCAGGTCGTGCAGCACGATCGCCACGGTGGTGCCGCGCTGCCGGTTAAGGTCGGTGACGAGATCCAGCACCTCCACCTGGTGCGCAAGGTCAAGGTAGGTCGTGGGTTCGTCCAGCAGGAGAACGTCCGTTTCCTGGGCGAGCGCCATGGCGATCCACACGCGCTGGCGCTGCCCGCCGGACAGCTCGTCGACGTTCCGCCCGGCGAGGTCCTGCGTTCCCGTCGCTTCCAGCGCGCGCTGCACCGCGGCGTCGTCCTTCTCCGACCAGCTGCGGAAGAAGCCCTGGTGCGGATAACGGCCGCGGCGCACCAGGTCCCGGACGGAGATGCCGTCCGGCGCTGTGGGGTGCTGCGGGAGCAGGCCGAGCGTGCGGGCAAGTTCGCGCGCCGGAAGGGAGTGGATGTCCTTCCCGTCGAGGGTGACGGTGCCGCCGGCCGGCCTGAGCAGCCGCGAGAGTCCGCGCAGCAGAGTGGATTTTCCGCAGGCGTTGGCGCCCACAATCATGGTCACCTTGCCCTCTGGGATCTCCGCCGTGAGGCCTTCCACGACGCGGCGCTGGTCGTACTGGAGGGTCAGGTTGCTGGCTTTGAGACGGGCCATGTCAGGCATCCTTTCGGTTGGAAGTGACCAGAAGCCACAACAGGAAGGGCGCGCCGAGCGCGCCGGTGACCACGCCGACGGGCAGGACGGTGCCGTCCAGCAGCAGCGGGGCGATGTTGGCGGCAAAGTAGTCAGCGGCCAGGACGATCAGGGCACCGGTAAGGGCCGACGCCGGGAGGCTGGCCTTGCCGGCGAGGCGGCGGCCGATGGGACCGGCCAGGAAGGCGACGAATGCCACCGGCCCGGCCGCGGCGGTCGCCACTGCGGCGAGCGCGACGGCGGTGAGCACCAGACCCAGCCGGGTCCGGTCCACGCGGATGCCGAGCCCGGCGGCGGCGTCGTCTCCTAGTTCGAGAATCCGCAGCGGGGCGGCCAGCAGCGCGGCGGCAGGAACCAGGACCACGAGCGCCGCAATAAGGACGCCGGCGCGGTCCCAGCTGGCGGAATTGAGAGAACCGTTGAGCCAGACGAGGGCGTCGGCGGCGGTGCGGATGTCCGTTCGCGTCAGCAGGAAGCTGACCACGGCGCTGAGTGCCGCGGCGATCCCGACTCCCGCGAGGATGAGCCGGCTTCCGGCGGAGCTTCCGCGGTTGCCGTCCCCGCCGCCTGTTCCAACGGTTCCGCTGCGGGAGATGCCGTAAATCAGTGCCGTCACTGCGACGGCGCCGCCCAGGGCCGCGCCTGAAATGGCGGCCCCCGACGCACCGAAAACGACGATGGCGGTGACGGCGGCGGCACTGGCCCCGTAGCTGATGCCGATGACGTCCGGACTGGCCAGCGGATTGCGGAGCATGGTCTGGAACAAGCCGCCGGACAGCCCGAACGCGATCCCGACGAGGGTGCCGGTCACCGCCCGCGGCAGCTTGGCCTCCATCACGATAAAACTGGCACCCGGAATCTTGTCTCCACCGGTGAAGTGGGCGGTGAGGATCGTGAGGAAGTCCGGGATGGTGACTGTGTAGCTGCCCAGCAGGATGCTCGCGGCGAAGAGAAACACGACGGCGAGCGCCAGAACCGCGGTGCGGTCCAGCAAGCTCGGGCTCGGGAACGATGCGCGGGGCTTAAGTATTCGTTCGCGCTGGTCGGTTGGGGCAGGGTGCGCAGTCACGGGTCTCATAGGCCCGCCGCCTTGCCGCGGCGGACCAGCCAGACGAACACGGGCGCGCCCACCAGGGCCGTCATGATGCCCGCCGGGACCTCGCCCGGAAGCAGGACCACGCGCCCCACCACATCGGACACGAGCAGCAATGCCGGAGCCAGCACCAGCGAGAACGGCAGGATCCAGCGGTAATCCGGGCCGACGAGAAAGCGGACGGCATGCGGCACCACGAGGCCCACAAACCCGATCGGCCCGGCGAGGGCAGTCGCAGAGCCGCACAGCAGCACGATGCCCAGCGCCGTGATGCCGCGCGCCAGGCCCACCCGCTGGCCCAGGCCGCGGGCGATGTCGTCGCCGAGGGCCAGGCTGTTGAGGGTCCTTCCGGTGAACAGCACGATCAGCGCGCCCGCCGCGAGAAAAGGCAGACCCGGCAGAACCACAGACCAGTTTCGGCCGGCTATCCCGCCCACCTGCCAGAACCGGAACCGGTCCAGCGTGTCCTGGCTCGAGACGAGGATGACGTTCATGAGCGAATACAGCCCGGCGCTCAGGGCCGCGCCCGCAAGGGCGAGCTTCACCGGCGTCGCGCCGTCCCTGCCCATGGACGCGATCAGAAAGACGACGACGGCCGCCACTGCGGCACCGGTGAACGCGAACCAGATATACCCGCTCAAGGAAGAGACGCCGAAGACATAGATTCCGGTGACCACGGCCAGAGCGGCGCCCGCGTTGACGCCGATGATGCCGGGGTCCGCGAGCGGGTTGCGGGCCACACCCTGCATGGCCGCACCGGCGAGGCCCAGGGCCCCGCCCGCGAGCAGACCGAGGACGGTTCGCGGGATCCGTGCCTGGACAACCGCATGGTCGCCGTTCCCCGCATCGGAATGGACCAGCGCCTGCCAGACGGTTTCCAGGGACATCCCCCGGGCGCCCACGGCCAGTGAAGCAGCGCAGACGGCAACAAGAACAACGACGGCGGCCAACAGCCAGGCAGCCGGCTGGCCTTGAGCACTCCCCCGCCCTTCAGCGCGAACGGACAGTTGGGGCCCTGTTCCGGCGGCGTCAGGTGCCTCAAGCGTCGGTTCGCGCGCGGTGATGGGGCTGGAAGGTGCCATGGCGGCAGTGCCGGCTGGCGCCGTCGTCGTTCTTGGTGTCATGGCTGTTTACTTGACCGCGTCGGCGGCTTTGCCCAGCTGCGGCAGGAAGGTGTCGAGCGACCACGGCAGGCTCAGCGGCGAGGAAGCCGAGATGGACAGCGTCAGGGTGTTGTCCGAGTCGGCCACGAGGGCGCCGCTCTTGATGGCCGGAATCTGGCCGAGCAGGGGGTCTGCCTTGATGGCTTCGGTGGTTTTGGTGTCAGGGACCCAGGTCACGAAGATGTCGGATTCCAGCTCATTGGCCTTTTCGGCGGACCAGGGCAGGAAGAATTCCTTGGAGCCCTTCGACTTCTCCTCCACAACGGGCGCGAGCTTCATGCCGATGGCGGACAGGAACCTCGGGCGGTTGTCATTGGCGGTGTAGACGTTGACGCCGTCGCCCTTGGCCGGTTCGAGGTTGCCGTAGATGTAGGACTTGCCCTGGATCTGCGGGTACCCGGCCACCTTGTCCTTGATGGTGGCTTCCGTGTCGGAGATCAGCTGGGCGGCCTCGGTCTGTTTGCCGAGGGCCTTGCCGATGATGCTGGTGGACTCCTGCCAGGACGTGCCGTAGGCGAGCTCCGGGTAGGCAACCACCGGGGCGATCTGGCTGAGCTTCTTGTAGTCCTCTTCGCTCAGGCCGGAGTAGGCGCCGAGGATGACGTCCGGATTGAGCTTGGCGATTTCGGTGAAATTGATGCCGTCTGCCTCGGAGAACTGGACCGGAGCCTTGTCCGTGCCGAAGCCGGCGCCGAGCTTCTCGAGCGCGGCATCCTTCCAGGGCGTGGAACCCTTGCCATTGCCGCCCCAGTCGTTCTTGGGCACGCCCACCGGAACCACTCCGAGGGCGATGGCGACGTCGTCGTTGACCCAGGAGACCGTGACAACCCGCTGTGGCTGGGCCTTGATGGTGGTCTGGCCGAAGGCGTGCTTGATGGTCACCGGGAACTGGGAACTGGCGGACTGAGACGCAGCTGCCCCGGGAGCGGAGGCACCGGTCCCCGTCGAGCACGCAGTGAGGGACAGTGCCGCGGCGGCCAGGATGGCGGTCGCCTTGCCGGCTGTCCTGAGCAGGGCGCGGCGGGTGGTGCCGCCGGCCGGGAATGTGCTGCGGCCGGCCGACGGGCCGGAAGAAAGAGCGGAAGCCACGGAACTCCTTAGGTCTATGAAGCAAACCTAAGTAAGGCTAGCCTACCCTCCGCAGAATTAGGAAAGCTTTGCGTCACGTAATTGTGATCGTGACGGAAAACATGGCCCCGTTCCTTGCCGCCACAGGGTGAACAGTGGTTCACTCTTTAGGAAGTAAACGCTCGTTCACCCCAGCGTTCACCTAAATCCTTCTTTCGAAAGCTCCCCCCATGCCGAGTTCCACCGCCGGGCAACTGTCCCGCACCCCGTCCCCGTCCGCCATCACAGCAGTCCTTGCACTGAGCGGTACGGTCGTGGCTCTGATGCAGACCCTCGTGGTGCCGCTGCTGCCGGACTTCCCCAAGATCCTGGGCGTCACGGCAGACGACGCCTCCTGGCTTGTGACCGCCACCCTGCTCTCCAGCGCCGTGGCCACCCCCATCGTGTCCCGCAGCGCCGACATGTACGGCAAGCGCAAGATGATGGTGGTGTGCCTGGCGATCATGGTGGCCGGTTCGGTGATGGCGGCACTGGGGGGATCGTTCCTGTGGCTCATCATCGGCCGCGCCCTCCAAGGGTTCTCGTCCGCCCTGATCCCGGTGGGCATCAGCATCATGCGTGACGAACTGCCCAAGGAAAAGATGGGCTCGGCAGTGGCACTGATGAGCGCGACCCTGGGCATCGGCAGCGCCATGGGGCTCCCTCTTGCCGGCGTCCTCTACGAGAGCCTCGGCTGGGAATCGATCTTCTGGGTTGCCGCAGGGGCCGGCTCCCTGCTGCTCCTTGCCGTGGTGCTGGTGGTTCCCGAGTCCAAGGTCCGCACGCCGGGCCGTTTCGATTTCGCTGGCGCCATGGTGCTGTCCGGAGCGCTGGCCGCCCTGCTGCTGGCCATCTCGAAGGGCGGCTCGTGGGGCTGGGGTTCGGAACCCGTGCTGCTTCTGTTCCTAGCGGCCGCGGTTCTTCTCGCTGCCTGGGTTCCCTACGAACTCAAAGTGGCGCAGCCGATGGTGGATCTGCGGACCTCGGCACGCCGACCGGTCCTCATGACCAACATGGCATCGTTGCTGA
Organism: Arthrobacter sp. 10L430; assembly: GCF_056395245.1. Taxonomy (NCBI): domain Bacteria; kingdom Bacillati; phylum Actinomycetota; class Actinomycetes; order Micrococcales; family Micrococcaceae; genus Arthrobacter; species Arthrobacter sp. 10L430. The sequence goes on from NZ_JBFTJD010000027.1 coordinate 18,398, forward strand.
TCGGTTTTGCCATGTTCGCCAACATGCTCCTGACCACGCAGCAGCTCCAGCTCCCCAGCGCCACGGGATACGGATTCCAGCTGAGCGTCATCACGGCCGGCCTGTGCATGGTGCCGTCAGGCCTGGCCATGGTTGTCTTCGCGCCGGTGTCCGGCCGCATCATCCGGGTCTTCGGCGGCAAAACCGCCCTCATGGCCGGAGCAGCCGTCATGATTGTGGGCTACGTCGGACGCGTCTTCTTCTATGACTCCATCGCCTCGGTAATCATCGGCTCCACCGTGGTGAGCGTCGGCACGGCCATCGCCTACGCCGCCATGCCCACCCTCATCATGGGCGCGGTGCCCATTACCGAGACCGCCTCCGCCAACGGCCTGAACAGCCTGGTGCGCTCGATCGGCACCTCGACGTCAAGTGCCGCCGTCGCCGCTGTCCTCACCTCGGTGACCATCGGATCCACGCGCCTGCCCTCGTTCGACGCGTTCAAGGACGTGTTCTGGATGGCAGCCCTGGCATCGTCCGCCTCCGTCCTCGCCGCCTTCTTCATCCCGCGGGCCGCGGCAGCGCACCGCCCGGCGGTGCCTGCCGTGGCCGCTACCGAACTCGTGGTGCAGGGGCGCGTCCTCGCGGCGGACCACCGCCCCCTGACCCCCGCCGTCGTCACCGTCCTCCAGACCGACGGCGAGCCGGTGGACTGGAGCCGGGTGGACACGGACGGAAACTATTCCGTGGCGCTGCCGGGCGCAGGCAAGTACCTCATGGTGGCGAACGCCGCCGGGTGGGCGCCGATGGCGGAAGTCTTCGAGTTCGACGGCCGCACCCTCCGGCAGAACTTCCTGCTGCAGGACCGCTTGGAACTAAGCGGGACGGCCAGCCTGGACGGCGAACGTGTTTCCGGCGCCGTGGTCACCCTGCTTCAGGCCAGCGGCGAGCATGTGGCCACCACCCTCACGGGCGCCGACGGCGTGTACACACTTCCGCTGCCCGTCGCAGGCCGCTACGTGGTGACCATGCTTCATCCCGTGACGCATCAGGCCATGGCGCGGAAGCTCGCCGTCGACAACCGATCCGTGACCGTGGACCTTGCCGCCCCGCTGCTGGCGGAACAGGCTTCCGCGTGAGCAGCCCGAGCCATGAGGCCATCCTGGATGCGGCCGGCCGGCTGTTCGGCGAGCGCGGCTACCGTGCAGTGACCGTCCGGGACATCGCCGCCGGGGCCGGCGTCTCGGCTGCCCTGGTGATGAAGCTTTTCGCGTCCAAGGACAAGTTGTTTGCCGCCGTCCAGCCGGACGAATCGCTGCTCGCGGAACTGGACGTCCCGACGTCGGAACTCGGCAGTGCGCTCGTGTTCCGTGTGCTGATGCGGCGGGAGAGGGGCATGCAGGAGCCGTGGGCCATGATCCCGTTCAGCATCCACGACTCCCCCGACCCCGGCGCGGCCCGGGCCGAAGTGCGCGAGCGTTACCTCAGCAGCATCGCAGGGCTGATCGGGGACACGACGCCGGAACGCCACTTCGCGTCGACGGTGACCGCCCTGATGACCGGCTTCGGCGAGACGGTGCGGACACTCGGGCTGTTCGACGGCTGGGACTTTGACGATCTCGTGGCCCACTACGGGGCGATCGTCCAGGCCCAGATCGACGCTTGCGCGGCAACCCGCGCGTAGCTGTCCGCCCCCTCCCCCAACGCTCTCTCACCTCCCGCACACTTCCCCCCAACGCTCTCTCACCTCCCGCACACTTCCCCCCAACGCTCTCTCACCTCCCGCACACTTCCCCCCAACGCTCTCTCACTTCCCGCGTTGCCGAGATGGCCCGGATTAGGGAGGATGGCGAGGCGGGCCAGTGGTGCCCGCCGACAGGCGATGGGCATCGGCCGGGAACGAGGGGATGAGCATGCTGAGGACCGCTGAGGTCATCGCAGCCGTGGGAAGCGTGGCGGCCACAATGGCCTGCTTTGCCTCTGCAGCAACGCCAGCCTTCCCGCGCCGGACCTGCCTTTAGCCGTCCCGACGAGCAATGCCCAGGAACGGGCTTTTTTTGTGCGCGGATCCGCTGACACGGACCGTCATGCCCCCGAGGGGGACCATTCAAATTCGAAGGCTCATGACCATGTAAAAAATTACTCAGCAGCAGATCCGCTCGTCCTTCGTAAATGCAAGCCGCTCGGAGGCGGCCAAGCTGACGTTACCCAGGGACTTCGACACCCTGGACTGGGACAGGCTGGACTTCCTCGGGTGGCGGGACGACAAGATGCCGCTACGCGGCTATCTGGTCCTGCCTCGGACCGGAGGTCTCACGGGGATAATGCTTCGTGCGCCTGAAGACGGAGCAAGGAAAAGCCGTGCCGTGCTCTGCGAGCTGTGCCGCGACGTGTTCTCGAAGGACGACGTCCTGTTGTGGGTCGCGAAACGCGCCGGGCAGTCGGGCAGAAACGGCAACACCGTCGGGACGCTGATCTGCGCCGACTTCCTGTGCTGCGGCAACGTGCGCGTGGAGCCACCGGTCAACGAGATCAACCCGGACCCTGCCGCCGTCGTACTTCGGCAGATCGATGGACTGATGGCAAGGACCGAGCTGTTCCTGGACCGGGTTCAAGGACGCTAACGCCCGACGCTCCGTCAGATCCTGCCGTCTCAGCCGCGGACGCTCGCTCACATCCAGTGAGAGAGCGTCGGGATGGGCGGGCCGGCCGGCCGTGGTCAGCGGAGCACGATGTCCACGGGGTTGGCTTCGGACCGCCATTGCCCTCCGGACCCGGGTTTCGGCGCGATCACCGGGGCCGTCAGCACGCCCGAGCGGTTGGTGCGTTTGTCGCGCAGGATTTCAGTGACGGAACCAAGGTGCCGCGACAGGTCGATGACGTTTTCCGGGGCGGCCAGGAGCAGCTGGAAACCGAATTCATGCAGCGCCTTGATGCCCGCACCGGCGAACTCTTCGGACGCCAAAACGAAGGCCTCATCCATCATCACGGTGCCGTAGGTGGTGAAGCCCTGCTCTGCGATGCCCAGCTGGTAGCTCAGCGCCGCGGCCATGATGAACGCCGTAAACCGCTGCCGCTCGCCGCCGGACATGGAGCCGGTGTCCGCGTGCATGAACACCTCGTTCTTGGTGCCCGCTTTGGCGCCCTTCTTTCCGGCAGGAACGTCCACCTCGCGGTGCTCCTTGCACTGGATGAACAAGTGCCCGCGCACGTCCAGAACCTCGGCGCGCCAGCGCCGGTCCTCCGGCGTCTGCGACCCCAGCCGCTTCACGAGAGTTTCCAGCGACTTGTAACGGTTGGTGAGCTCGGCGTCGTCGTCCGTTTCCGAAGCAGCCGCACCCGCAGCGCGCGAGGGCCGCGTATGCCGCGTCTTCAGCGCGTTCTGGATGGCGTCCTTGAACTGCTTCGCGGTGGGCGGCAGCGTCTGCTTGATGTCCAGTTCCAAGAAGCTGCCCTCGTGGAAATTGACCTCGGACAGGATGCCGTTCAGCGGCAGGATGCGGCTGGTGATGGAGCGCCGCTCCTCGTCCAACAGATGCAGCAGCGTGCTGAACGATTCGTGCGTGCGCTGGTTGAAAAACTGCCGGAACTCGGCCTCCTGCGCGGGCAGTCCATCGCTGACAATCGCATGGTAGCGGGCTTCGAACTCGCTGGCCGCGCCGATCGACGTGCCGTGGTCGGCGGAGATGGCGGTGCCCCATTCGCGCACGAAGCCCTCGAAAAGGCGCGTGAGCCGCTCGGACGTGGCCTGCCCGCGCGATTCCGCCGCATGCAGCTCGCCCAGCAGCTGGGTCTTGACCCTGGCGGAGAGGTTGTCGAGCTCATGCATCTCCGTAACGTCGCCGAACCCGGTGAAGTACGGTTCCAGCGCGGTGACTGTGGAGTCCGACGGCGGCGCCTGGTTCAGGCGGGCCCGCGCGGCTTCCAGCAGCGAATCGGAGGTGGTGAGCTGGTGGTCCAGCGCCTTGTATTCGCTCTGCAGCACGGCGGCGGCCTCGGTGCTGGACTGGTGTTTCTGGCGTGCCGTCTCGATGTTGGCGCGCAGCGGTTCGAGGTCGGCCTGGGCCGCGAGGGCGTCCTTGAGCCGCTGCTTGATCCGGGAGAGTTCGTCCGTGGCAACGGCTGCCGAGACCTGGTCCCACGGGCGGTGGTCCTCGGCCACCCGGCGCAGCGCCTCGAGCTGCCGGGTCATGCCCTGGTGGGATTCCTCCCTGCTCTGGGCAAGCTCGGCGGCCTTGGCGAGTTCCTGCCGCAGGTCCGCCACCTGCCCGGCCACCAGTTCGAGCTTGGAGGCGTTGTCGAAGCCGAGTACGTAGTCCTGGCGGCTGTTGAATCGGTCGTCCTTTTCCACGGTGTGCCGGTTCCGTTTGACCACGCCGCCCAGGCTCAGGCCCCGGTCCAGCCGGGCCAGTTCGTCCGGGTCTTCCACGCAAGGGTAGGCGAAGTCGAGGGCGATGCGTTCGCGGATCCACTGCCCGGCGTCGGCCACGGACCCGGTGGTGAGGATGTCCAGCTTGGTCAGCAGGTCGCCGTCGGACACGTCCTCCACAGCCAGCGCGCCGCCGGCAAGGGGCTTGGACACGTCAACTGCGCGGATGGCACCGCGGACGGCGTGGTCGTTCAGGTACCGCGTGACGGCGGCGAAGTGCTCGCCCGGAACCAGCAGCGTGGTCGCCAGGTTGCGGAGCGCGCGCTCGGCGGCCGGCCGCCACTGTTCCTCCCCCTCGGCAAGGTCGATGAGCTCTCCCCCGAAGGGCATCAGCTCCTCGGGGACGCCCGCCGCGGCCGCGATGGCGGCCCGGTTTTCGATGCTCGACGGCGGTAACAGGGACTTCCGCGTCTTCAGCGACACGAGTTCCTGCTCGGCGGCGGCGAGCTCGCGCTTCCTGGTGGCGTGGCCGTCAAAAGCCTCGAAACGGAGCTCCTTCAACGCCTCCGAATCATCCTTGAGTTCGGCGGAGCGGGCGGCAGCCTGCTCGTGGGCCTGCTCCCAGCCCTCGGCCGACCAGTGCAGCTGAAGGCCGGCGTCGACCAGCGCCTGGCGGGCGGCCTCCTCCACCTGCTCGCGTAGCTTGAGCCCCACCCGGGCATTCTCGAGCGATTGCTCGATGGATGAGATGGCGTTGCCGCCCTGGTTGTTGTAGTCGGCTTCGAGCTGGCGCAGCTCTTTGGCCAGGCCGTCGCGGACAGCACGTTCGGCCCCGAGCTCCTTGGCCTTTACCTGCGCGAGTGCCTTGAAGCGGGCCAGGGTCTTCCCGTGCACCGTGACGGCCAGCTGCTGCCGGTAGGCCTCGAATTCCCCGCCCGCCAGTTCCCGGAGCCGGTTCGCGTCCAGCAGCGAATGGGCGTATTCCCTGTTCAGCTCCGGAACCGGGGCGAGCTGGTCGCGCTGCTGGCGCACGTCCTCGAGCCGCTGGCGGATAGACATGAGGTTGCTGAATTCCTCAACGACGCCGTCCGCCGCGGCCAGCGTGGCCGGGGCATCCAGAACCTGGTCGCGGAAGAAGGTGTTGACGCTCCCGCCCAGGCCTTTTCCGGCCTGGATGACGCGGAGCAGCGGCAGCGCCTGGTCAGAGTTGATGCCCAGGAGGCGCCGGAAACGCTCGGCGAAGGCCTTATGGACATCAAAGATCTGCGCGTCCGGGAAGATGCTTTCCAGCGCGGCCTTGGTGAAGCGCTTCTCGGCGATGTCCTCAATCGCGGGAAGGTCCAGCGGCTCGTTGTCGATCAGGTAGTACCGGCCGACGCTCGACTCCGTGCCGTTCTTCGGCAGGTCGAACAGGGCGGACACCGTCACCTTGGTGCCGGCCGCGTTGTCGAACGTCAGGGCGACGACGGACCAGGTGGCACCGGGGCGCTGGAAGGCACTGGCCGAGCCCTCGCCTACTGCTTTGTCCCCCACTTTGCCGCGCATGTACGTGAACGTGGTCCTCTTGTCCTCGACAGCTCCGCCGGAGCGCTGGGCGGCAGCCTCGTTGGAGCGCGGCCGGGCGTCGAACACGCGGAGCATGGCGTCGAACAGCGTTGACTTGCCGACGCCCGAGTTGCCCGTCAGCAGTGTGCCGTTGCGGTCCACGTGCATCGTATGCGCTCCGTGGAACGTTCCCCAGTTGACCACTTGGACCAGCGCGAGGCGCATCTGGCCGGGGTTGGTGAGCTCGCCCATCGGGAGCATGGTTGCGATGCTCACTTGGCCGCCTCCACTTCGTCAGTGTCCTCGTCAGTTTCGGCAGGCTCAACCAGCGCACTGTCGTCGAGCTCTATCAGCGCTTCCGTACCTGTGGGGTCGGCAGTGGCTGCGACCAGGGCTTCGATCTGGCCCGGGATGTCTCCGATGTTTTCGAAGGGGAGGGCCAGCGGGAGGGCGTTGGAGATTGTGTAGACGTCGTCCAGGCCTGTGGTGAGCAGGAGTTGGCGGGCCAGGAGCTTGGTGATTGCCCGGTTGACCACGTCTGAGTCGCGGAGGGCGTCCTGCTGGCCGGCCGGCTGGTAGTGCGCCACGAGCTCGGCGATTTCCTCGCGGGTGATCGTGGGATCGGTTTGGGCCGTGACGTGCCGGTCCAGCAGGAGTCTGAGGCGGAGCAGCACGATTGTTTCCACCCGGCTCAGGGCACGCTGCTGGCGAAGGATGCTCGAACGGGTGCTGCCGCCGATGGCTTCGGGGTCCACCGGGCGCAGCACTGCAATCTTGCGTTCGTGGTCCAGCTGGAGCGTGAGGAACAGTTCGAAGAGCCGGCTGCGAAGGATCAGCTGGTTGTCGAGGAGGGTTGTCCAGAGTTTCTCGTCGCGGCCGCCATCCACGTACGGGCCCTTCAGCAGCTTCACGAGGGCCTGGCGCACCTTCATGGAAAGCACGCCGGTGTCGCCCGGGAAGAGCGCGGCGCCGTCCACGAAGGTGTCGCGCGGGGTGACTCCGCCGCTGATTGAGCTTGTCGAAATCCCGGCCTCCTGGGGCTCGACAGGCTCGACCACCGGTGCAGGCTCGTCCACCGGGGTTTCCGTCGTCGTAATCTCTTCAGTCATCGGAATCCTTCTTGAGCGTGACCACCGGCAGGAAAGCCTTGCGGGTGGTGCCGTCGATCTGTTCGAACTCGACGGCGTCCCAGGCCTCGCGGTGGAAGCCTGCGCCGTCGTGGAGGGCGTGCGAGAGAAGCGCGCGGATGGAGTTGATGTGCCGTTCCTCCGGTGCGAGCTGCTCCCACGCCTCGGAAAGTGACGCTGCACCCGCAAGCGCTGCCCGGATGGCCTCGGGGCGGGCCTTGCCGGTGCGCGGCGAGCGCACGCGGTCCGAGTCGCTGAACGCGATGGGGTCGGCGAGCTTGGGCGGGGCCGCGAACTCGTCGGGATCGAACAGCTTCACCATGGCAAGGGACTCGAAGCCTGCATTGAACAGCACCGGGCCGCGGACCATGCCGGGCCGCTCGCGTTCGTAGGGCAGGGAACGGATGGCCTGTTCGGCCTCGCGCAGCACCTTGCGGAGCCGGACAGACTGGCGGAAGTCGTCGCTCTGGACGTAGGTGTTCAGGCTCTCGCTGAGCTTGCCGTAGATGCGCTGGATCTGGCTGTGCTGCTGCCTGAGCTCGGCCACCAGGTTCTTCAGTGTTTCGCGGTCCTCAGGTGAAAGGTCGTCCGCGAACTGCCGGCTCAGGACCTCGCCGATCGCCGAGCGGAAGCGCAGCTGCTGTTGCGGGTCCTCGAGGAAGGCGGTAAAGGAGCGGAAAGTCCGGCCCTCGGGGCTCTGCCTCAGCCGCTTGTCCGCCTCCAGCACCTGCGCCATGGTGGCGCCCTTGCTCAGCGATTCCTCAATGATCTGGTTGCGCAGCCCGCCGACGAGCTCCTCGATGCGGTCACGCATCTTCTTGTAGTCCGCGGGCAGGCTGGCCGCGAGGTCCAGGATGTTGCCTGCCGCCTCCACGGCCTCGTCGTCATCCAGCAGCCCGTCGAAATCGCCGGAACTGATGTCCTGGATGAGCTGCTGCCGCTCCTCGATCTCCTCTTCCAGCGACTCCAGACGGGCGCTCTGGTCCGGGTTGGTCTCGTTGGCCAGCTTCTCCACGTCGCCCAGCAGGGTTCCCAGCCGGGATCCGTTCAGGGTGGAACGTTCACTGGAAAGACTGTCCAGGAACGCCAGCACGCGGGCCGCCGGTTCCGTGACTTCGTAAACGATCTGCCCGGACTGGTTCCGCCGGGTCAGGAACTGCTTGCGTGTCCATTCGTCACCGAAGGACTTGCCGTTGGCGCTGCCACCCAGCCCCGGCTCCTGGCGGCGGAGCTGCTCAAGGAAGGAATCGACGTCGGCATGGAACTCTTCCAGCGGAAGCTGCGGCCTCGTGCGGGTGAAGGATGCCTGCAGCACCGCGATCACCCAGGGCGCGGAACGCGTGAGCGCCCAGGCGGGCCCCTTGGTGAGGAGCTCGAGGTCCCGGAGCCGTGCGCTGATGGCGTCAGCGGAGGACGTGGCTGACCGGGGCACACACTCTCCTTAAGCTGAGTTGGGGATGGTCTCGGCAGGGGAAACCGGAAAACTGCCAACTACAAGGTTAACGCAGAGGGCCTTTCACCTAAGGCGTGAGGGTGCGCGGGGCCAGGCCTGGGCCAACGAGCGTCCCGATTGGGCCGCCGCTGACCGCGCGTTGACGGGGGAGAAACGTCAGGCATGTTGCTGGTGGGGTTGCTGAGACAAAGCCGTGACCTACGGAGCAGTATGATTTCGATCCCGTATCAACAGGCGCGACCCGCCATGCAGCCTGTGGATGGACCCGGCGGCCCGCCCTAGGCTCGTGCTACTGATCCAACCGCAGCAAAGGCGCAGGGGGAAGCATGGAGTTCGACCTAAGTGCAGTGGAGACGGCAACCTTGGTGTTCACAGGAACGCTGGTTTTTGCCTTGGTGCTGGTCCTGTTCGTGGCGGCGGCGGCATGTGCCGCGTTGGTCCTGGTGGGGGTGGGGCGGCTGGCCTGGCTGATCGTCGCCGGCACCCTGCTCGGGCTGGTCCACGGCATCAACCATTTGTGGGACCGGCTGGTGCACCATGCCTCCACCGTGGAGCTGCCCGGAGATTTTCAGGGCCAGCCCTCCCCTAGCACCGGTACTTACCCGCGGGTAGCATTGAGGGACAGCTGAAGGGTTCTCCACCCGCGGCGGACCCAGGGCTCAAGCCGGTCACCGGTTAGAGGAGATGCCCCGTGAGCTCCGCCACTGAGAGTCCCGCCACCGAAGGCCAGCCCGCCCCCGCAGAAACAACGGGTCACGGCACCATCCCGCCAATGGACAGCCCGGCCTCCGAAACGCCGGTGGCCGCCGAGAAGATCGGCGCCGGCGCCTCCGCGGAGGACGCCCGCGCCGTCGCCGAGGCTGCCCGCGAGACCGCCTGGGAGCGGCCGAGCTTTGCCAAAGGCCTGTACCTCGGCAGCTTCGACCTCAGCCTCATCCATCCCTGGCCCGCGGCCAAGGCCGATGACGTGGAGCGCGGCGAAGCCTTCATGGAGCGTCTCACGGAGCTCTGCCGGACCATGTCCGGCAGGCTGATCGAGCGTGAGGCCAAAGTCCCGGACGAATACCTCAGGGGCCTGGCCGACCTCGGCGTGTTCGGCATGAAGATCCCGCTGGAGTACGGCGGCCTGGGGCTGTCGCTGGTGTATTACGGCCGGGCCCTCGCGCTGCTGGGTTCGGTGCACCCCAGCCTCGGCGCGCTGCTGTCCGCCCACCAGTCCATCGGCGTGCCCGAGCCGGTAAAGGTGTTCGGCACCGCTGAACAGAAGCAGGAATACCTGCCGCGATGCGCGGGCGGCGCCATTACCGCCTTCCTCCTCACCGAGCCCGACGTGGGCAGCGACCCCGCCAGGATGGGCAGCACCGCCGTGCCCACGGACGACGGCGAGGCATACGTTTTGGACGGCGTGAAACTTTGGACCACCAACGGAGTGATCGCGGAACTTGTGGTGGTAATGGCCGTGGTGCCGCGGCACACCGACGCCGACGGGACCGTCCACAAAGGCGGCATCACCGCCTTCGTCGTGGAGATGGACACGCCGGGCATCACGGTGGAAAACAGGAATGCCTTCATGGGCCTGCGCGGCATCGAGAACGGCGTCACCCGCTTCCACCGGGTCAGGGTTCCGGCGGCCAACAGGCTGGGCCGCGAGGGCCAGGGCCTGAAAATCGCACTGACCACCCTCAACACGGGCCGCCTCTCCATCCCCGCACTGTGTGTTGCGTCGGGCCGCTGGAGCCTGAAGATTGCCCGGGAATGGTCCAACGCCCGCACCCAGTGGGGCCGTCCGGTGGGACAGCACGAGGCCGTCAGCAAGAAAATTGCCTACATCGCCGCCACCGCCTTCGCCCTCGACGCGGTGTTTGAACTGTCCGCTGAACTGGCCGATGCCGGCCAAAAGGATGTGCGGATCGAGGCCGCCCTGGCGAAGCTGTGGTCCACCGAACGCAGCTGCCAGATTGCCGACGAACTCGTGCAGATCCGTGGCGGCCGCGGCTTCGAAACCGCCGATTCGCTGGAGGCCCGCGGCGAGCGCGCCGTCCCCGCGGAGCAGCAGCTGCGTGACCTGCGAATCAACCGGATCTTTGAAGGATCCTCGGAGATCATGAAGCTGCTCATCGCCCGTGAAGCCGTGGACGCCCACCTTGCCGCCGCCGGGGACCTGGCGTCCGTGGACGCCAGCCTCTCGGACAAGGCGAGGGCCGCCGTCGGGGCGTCCGGCTTCTACGCGAAGTGGCTGCCCAAACTCCTGGCGGGCGCCGGCATGGACCCGCGGTCCTACAGCGAGTTCGGCCGGCTCGCCAAGCAGCTCCGCTTTGTGGAACGGTCCTCGCGGCGCCTCGCCCGGCAGACGTTCTACGGCATGGGGCGCTGGCAGGCCAAGCTGGAGCATAAGCAGGCGTTCCTGGGACGGATCGTGGACATCGGCGCCGAGCTCTTCGCCATGGCCGCGTGCTGCTCCCGGGCGGAGATGCTGCTCCGCACGGCTCCGGAGCGCGGCGCCACCGCGTTCGAGCTGGCCGAGGCCTTTTGCGAGCAGGCCCGCGTGCGGGTGGACGAATACTTCGACCAGCTGTGGCGCAACACCGACGACGGCGACCGTGAACTCTCGCGCAAAGTCCTCGCCGGGGACTACGAGTGGCTCGAGGCCGGTGTGCTGGACCAGTCCGAGGGCACCGGGCCGTGGATTGCCGACGCCGCACCCCGGGCCTCGGTAAAGGAGGACCTACACCGGAAATACCGCTGAGCGCGGGACGGAACCCGCTTGCCGGCCGGCAGACGGCACGAAAACCCAAATAGTAAGCATCCTTGCTAAGTGGGATTGAACGGAGTTAGCTAGAACTGAGGCCAGCGCCTTGGTCTCGGCATTGCGTTGCCAGGCTTAGATCTGAGCCCGGTCCGTTCAATGAAAGCGAGACGTTCAATGAGCAGCCCCATAAGTTCCGAGGACAGGCGCCCCCGCCGCACCCAATCCCAACCCAGCACCGACGACACCCCGGTTTACGACGCCACGCAATCAGGCGACACGGACGCACGGAGCACGGACGAGCGCGAGGGCGGCCGGAGGGACACCGACACGCGGGCCATGAACACCCAGGCGCCCTCCGCCGAGCGCGACTACACACAGGACGCACACACCAGCGCGGTCCCGCGTACCGATCCCGGAATGGCGTCGCGGGAGATCGCCGTTGCCCGTGAAAAGGAGGCCTTCGGCGGAATCCAGGTAGGCTCGGCGTTCTTCGGCTGGCTGGCCGCTACCGGCATGGCCGTCCTGCTGACCGCCCTGGTGGCGGCCGCCGGGACAGCCGTCGGCCTCGCCACGAACACTGATGTGAACGCGGCTGTCGGACAGGCGACGACGAATCAGACAGTGGGCGTCGTGGGCATCATTATGCTGCTGGTCATCCTGTTCGTCTCCTACTACAGCGGCGGCTATGTCGCCGGCCGGATGGCGCGCTTCAACGGGGCCAAGCAGGGCTTCATGGTGTGGATCTGGGCCCTGATCGCCGCCGTGATCGTGGCCGTGCTGGGCCTGATCGCCGGGGAGCGGTTCAATATCCTCGCGCAGTTGAACAGCTTCCCGAGGATTCCCATTAACGAAGGCCAGCTCAACACCACGAGCATCATCGCCGCCGTTGTGGTCGCTGCCGTGGCCCTGGTGGGCGCCGTGCTGGGCGGGATGACCGGCATGCACTTCCACCGCAAGGTGGACCGCGCCGGCTTCACGCCCACCGCGGACTACGATGACCGCCATTAAGAGCTGCGATCAGGCCTGGTGCAGAACGACGGCGTCCAAGTAGTACCAGCGCCGGTCCACCCTGAGGAAGCGGCTCGTTTCGTGGTGGACGCCGCGTTCGCCGTCCTGCCTGAAGTGCGCCCTGAATTCCACGGTGCCCTGGGTGTCCAGCGGGCCGCCGCGGCTCGTGGACACGACGTCCAGCCGGCGCCACTCAAGGCCAGGATCGAGCTCCAGCTCCGAGGGCCGCGTGTCCGGATGCCAGGTTTTGAGCAGATAACCGGCGTCGAGGAGGACGAACGCGCTGTAGCGGGAACGCATCAGCTGTTCAGCCGTTGCGGCTTCAGCGGATCCGCGGTGGAAACGGCCGCAGCAGTCCGCGTACTGCTCTCCGGAGAGGCACGGGCAGTTACCGGCAAAGGGCTCTGGCTGGGTCACGGCATCCCCTGGAAAATGTGGTGTTTACTTGCTAATTCCGACTATATGCCTGCCTGGAGGGGCGCATCCGATAACAGGTTCGAAACAACACCGGCGGGGCCTTGTCATGCGTGCATGTCGGCAGTAAATAGTCCGTATGGTGGTTAGGGGCTGTTTCCGGTTGTGACTGTCGCGGGATGCGGCAGCCGCGGGCTGTTAGGAGGGTGAAGTGGGAGATCCGACAACGATTGCACTGAACCTGACATTTTTTGGCACGGTGTTTGTGGCCTTTGTCATGTCCATTGGGCTCTTCATTATTTTCACGGCCATGCTGCTGATCGCCGGGACCGGCCGCCTCACCGCCCTGATCGTCATGGCCCTGTTCGGCAGGTTCCCCAAAACCGACACCATCGAGCTGGTGCGGCTGTCCGCGGACGGCCAGATCGCCCGGAGTGTGCCCGTCGCAGAGTCCGCCAACAGCCACCCCGCCGAGGATCGGCCGGGAAACGCCCGGCCCGCAAAGCCCCGGCTGCCCAAGACGCAAAGCACTTCCCGCCCGGTTCGCGCGCCGCGCCCTCCCATCGACTGGAAGAAACTGCTGACCCGCGCCGGACTCGAAGAGGCGCTGCGCACCGCCGTCGTTCATCACCCCCTGGTGACAGCAGCGCGCCCGGTACCGCCGGTCCTTGCGAAGGACTGGGCGGACGCCGTTGCCGCGGCGGATGCCCGTGCCGTGGCGCGGGCCCGCGCGGCGGCTCCCACGATCGATGTCCCGGTCCGCGACGTTCCCGTCACGGGCACCGGCGAAATCGTGAAAGTTGCGCCGCTGGTGGAATCCGCCCTGCACCATGGCACCCGCGCACCGCTCACCCAGGTCCCGCCGCCGCCGTCCCACGCGCCCGGCGAAAAGGGCAGCGGAAACGGAGCAAAGAGCCCGCAGTCGGCGCAGCCATCGACCGCGAAGTCCGCCCAGCCGGCAAGGCCCGCCAAGAAGCCTGCCAACGCCGGCCACATGGCCATCCTTGATACCGGGTCCATGGTCTCGCTGTCGCAGCACACCGAATCGCGCATCCGGTCCTGATACCGCGGGGGGACCCCCGTACCAGCTCACCCCGTGCCAGCCCTGCGGGTGACACGGCCGGCGGATGACTGGCCTGCATCCCTTACCCTGAGCAACCATCTCCGCTAGCGTGAAACCCATGGAATTCAGATACCTCGGAAACAGCGGCTTCAAGATCTCGGAAATCACGTTCGGCAACTGGCTGACGCACGGCTCCCAGGTGGAGAACGACGTCGCCACCCAGTGCGTGCGGGCAGCGCTGGACGCCGGCATCAGCACCTTTGACACCGCCGACGTCTACGCCAACACCGCCGCGGAGACCGTCCTCGGCGAAGCGCTGCAGGGCGAACGGCGCCAGTCCCTGGAAATTTTCACCAAGGTCTTCGGTCCCACCGGGCCCAAGGGCAAGAACGATCTCGGCCTGTCCCGCAAGCACATCATGGAGTCGATAGACGGCTCGCTCAGCAGGCTGCAGACGGACTACGTGGACCTGTACCAGGCACACCGCTACGACGTCGAGACACCGCTGGAAGAGACCATGCAGGCGTTCGCGGACATCGTGCGGCAGGGCAAAGCGCTGTACATCGGTGTCAGCGAATGGACCGCGGAGCAGCTCCGGAACGGGCACGCGCTGGCAAAGGAACTCGGCTTCCAGCTGATCTCCAACCAGCCGCAGTACTCCATGCTCTGGCGGGTCATCGAGGAAGAGGTGGTCCCGGCGTCGGAGGAACTGGGCGTCTCCCAGATCGTGTGGTCCCCCATGGCGCAGGGCGTGCTGAGCGGCAAGTACCTGCCCGGCCAGCCGCTGCCGGAGGGCAGCCGCGCCACGGATGAAAAGGGCGGCGCCAAGATGATCCAGCGCTGGATGCGCGACGACGTCCTCACCGGCGTGCAGGAGCTCAAGCCGATCGCCGACGAAGCCGGGCTGACCATGCCGCAGCTGGCGGTGGCCTGGGTGCTGCAGAACCCGAACGTGGCGTCCGCCATTATTGGCGCCTCGCGGCCCGAGCAGATCGCGGACACCGTGGCTGCATCGGGAGTCACGCTTGAGGCGGACATCATGAAGAAGATCGACGCCGCAATCGGTTCACTCGCCGAGCGTGATCCTTCCCAGACGAAGTCCCCCGAAACGCGCGAAGGCTAGGAGGGGCCATGACAGATCTCCCTGACCTTGCCGTGACCGGCTCCACCGGCGTGCTCGGAGGGATGGTGGCGCGCCAGCTTGCGGATGCCGGCTTCGCCCAGCGCCTGCTGGTGCGCGACGCCGGCCGCGCACCGGAGCTGCAGGACGCACCGTCCGCCGTGGTCAGCTACGCGGATCCGGTGCTTGCACGTTCCGCCCTTGACGGCGTGAAGACGCTGTTCATGGTTTCCGCGGCCGAGGCCGAGGACCGGCTGCAGCAGCACTACACGTTCGTGGACGCCGCTGCCGCGGCCGGGGTGCAGCACATTGTCTACACCTCGTTCTTCGGTGCGGCGCCGGACGCGTCCTTCACCCTGGCGCGGGACCACTACGCCACGGAGGAGCGGATCCGGGCGTCCGGCATGGCCTTCACGTTCCTGCGGGACAACTTCTACCTGGACTTCCTGCCGATCCTGGCCGGGGAGGACGGCGTGGTCCGGGGGCCCGCCGGGGACGGAGTCATGGCTGCCGTGGCCCGGGAAGACATTGCCCGGAGCGCAGTGGCGGTGCTGCGGGACCCCGCCGTGCATGCCGGCTTCACCTACAACCTCACCGGGCCGGAGGACATCTCGCTGGCCCGCGCGGCCGAAGTGCTTTCCAACGCCACGGGAAGGACCGTCACGTACCACAATGAAACGCTCGAGGAGGCGTACTCCTCGCGGGCTTCCTACGGCGCTCCGGCGTGGCAGGTCAAGGCCTGGGTGAGCACGTACACGGCGATCGCGAACGGGGAGCTGGCCGGGCCGACGTCGGATGTGCACGGCCTGACGGGGCAGGACCCCATCGGGCTCGCGGAGTTCGTGAAGCTGCCGCAGATTTAGCTAGCCGGCTCGCGCGGCTAATCAGGCGCTGACGGTCCCGGGATTGACGGTCCCGGCATTGACGGTCCTGGGGGCGCGGCGTAAACCTGTGAAGTGGGGGGACGCCCGTCCGCAGAACCGAGCAGAATCGCAATGCCATGTCCAAGCTGATCTACAGACGCCGTCAGTCCGCCCGGCCGGCTCCGCATGCTGGGGAACCCACCTATGGTCCGCTCACCGCAGAGGAACTGCAGCTCGCGGTGCGAAACCACTCAATGCCGCTGGAGGCGCTCCGGGAGGACATCACGCCGCCCGGACTGCATTATGTTCTGACGCATTTCGACATCCCGCACATCGACGCCGGGTCCTGGCATTTGCGGGTCGGCGGCGCCGTGGAGCGGTCGCTGGAACTGAGCTTGGCCGCACTGAAGAAGGACCCGGCCATCAGCGTCCCCGTGACGCTGGAGTGTGCCGGCAACGGGCGCTCACTCCTGAAACCGAGGCCGCTGAGCCAGCCGTGGACGCTCGAAGCAGTGGGCACCGCGGTGTGGACGGGGGTTCCGCTGGCTTACCTGCTGGCGCAGGCCCGCGTGGAGCCCGAAGCCGTTGAGGTCGTGTTCACCGGGTTGGACGAGGGAATCCAGGGCGGCGTCCGGCAGCAGTACGCGCGGAGCCTGCCGATCGCGGAGGCGCTCCGGGCCGACGTCGTGCTTGCCTACAAGATGAACGGCAGCGAGCTCCCGCCGCAGCACGGCTATCCGCTGCGGCTGGTGGTTCCCGGTTGGTACGGCATGACGAGCGTCAAGTGGCTGCAGTCCATCCAGGTGGTGACCGTGCCGTTCCACGGCTTCCAGCAGTCGGTCGCGTACCGCTACCAGCACACCGCGGACGACGCCGGCACGCCGGTTTCGCGGATCAGGATCCGTTCGCTGATGCTTCCGCCGGGCATTCCGGACTTCTATACGCGCCGGCGCATCCTTTCCCGCGGCCCGGTGATGCTGCGCGGCCGGACCTGGTCCGGTGAAGGCGCCGTGACGGGTGTGGACGTCGGTATCGACGGCAAGTGGGCGCCCGCGCAGCTGGAGAAGGCCGGCGGCGCTTTTGCA
The DNA here is from genome assembly GCF_056395245.1 of Arthrobacter sp. 10L430. Classification (NCBI taxonomy): domain Bacteria; kingdom Bacillati; phylum Actinomycetota; class Actinomycetes; order Micrococcales; family Micrococcaceae; genus Arthrobacter; species Arthrobacter sp. 10L430. The sequence continues at coordinate 35,173 of NZ_JBFTJD010000027.1, forward strand.
TGGCGCGGCTGGAGCTTCCCGTGGGTCGCCGATCCCGGCGAGCATGAGCTGGCCTGCCGGGCCACGGACGCAACCGGCGCCGTCCAGCCGCTCGAGCAGCACTGGAACTACCAGGGCATGGGCAACAACGTGGTCCAGCGGGTAAAGGTCAGGGTGGAGTAGCCGGGACGCTGGCACTCCGCTCCGCCCGTACTCTGGGCACATGAGCAAGCAACCAACAACGTGGCACGAAGAGCATAAGGCCCAGTTAAGCCGGGGGCAACGCGCGGCCGACGTCATGCGGAACGGCATGGGCAGCTGGCCGTTTGTGGGCGGCTTCATCGGGTTCATGATTGCCTGGGCATTGGTGAATTCCCTCGTCCTTGCGCCCACGGAGTGGGATCCCTACCCCTACATCCTGCTGAACCTGTTCCTTTCCATGCTCGCCGGGCTTCAGGGCGCCATCCTGCTCATCGCCGCCAAACGCCAGGATGCCATCGCGGCGGCCATGGCTCAGCACGACTACGACACCGATGTGCAGGCCGAAGCCGAGATCGAGCGGCTGACGGCCATCAACAACCAGCAGCTGGAGATCCTCCACGAGCTTCGCCAGCTTCTTCGCGACCGCGGGGAAGAGGCGCGTCGGGAGGGTGGTCACTCCCAGTAGTCCCCGCCGGGGGTGGCCTTTGATAGATCACCCCAGTAGTTTTTCCGCGGGCCGGGCTGCCAAGGGTCGGAACGGGGGCCGCTATACTCGGCAGCAGTCATGAGCAGCCTTCCTTCAGCACCCGCCACGGTCCGCATTGATGCCTGGCTGTGGGCCATCCGTGCCTACAAGACACGTTCCGCGGCCACTGCTGCATGCCGCGCCGGACACGTCCGGCTCAACGGAAACCCGGCCAAGGCGTCGCATTCGCTGGTCCCGGGCGACACCGTCCGCGTCCGCCAGCCGGGATATGAGCGCATCCTTGAGGTGCGCCGGCTGATCGCCAAGCGCGTCGGCGCGGAGGCGGCCTCGCACTGCTTCACCGACCACACGCCCCCGCGGCCCGCGGCCCCGGCTCTCGGCCTCCCACAGCGTGACCGCGGAACCGGGCGGCCCACCAAGAAGGACCGCCGCGAGATGGAGCGCCTCAAGGGTTCCGGCGGCTAAATGCAACGCGGGGTCACATAACGCCCAATCCGCCGTCGATATTGGGCCGTATCTGACCCCGCGTTGCTCTATTTCGGCGAGGCGGCGGCTCAGTCCGGGACGCGCTCCCGCCCGTCCCGCACCTCGAACTCCCCCACGTCCAACTCTCCGGCGCCGAACGCCGTGGGCAGCAGGGTCAGGTGGACGGCGCCGGCAGCCGTCGCCTTGTGCCCGGCCAGGGTAAAGGCCGACGGCGCGGAGCCGGTGTCGAACAGGCGCTTGCCCTGCCCCAGCACCACCGGGAACACGAAGAGCCGGTACTCGTCCACCAGACCGGCGTTGTGCAGGGCTCGGGCCAAAACGTGGCTGCCGTGCACCTGAAGCTCACGGCCGGGGCTGGATTTGAGGTCGTCGATGGCCTCGAGAATGTTGCCGGACAGAATCGTGGTGTTGTTCCATGTGGCTTCGCTGAGGGTGTTTGAGACCACGTACTTGGGCAGGCCGTTGAGCGCGGCCGCCACTGCGTTATCCGGGTCCGAGACCTGTTCCCAATAGGGTTGGAACAGCTGGTATGTGGTGCGGCCCAAGAGGATGGCGTCGGCCTCGGCGAACCAGCCGTCCACGATCCTGCCCATGTCCTCGTCCGCGTGCGGGACAAGCCAGCCGCCAAGTTCGAATCCGCCGCTGGCGTCCTCTTCCTTTCCGCCCGGGCCCTGCATGACTCCATCCAGGCTCAGGAACGTGTTGACAGTCAGTTTCATGGTTCACCTCTCGGGGGATTGCCGGGCCGGGTTCCGCCGAAATCGGCCGGACCCATGTCGAGGCGGAACGGCGGATACTCGTCCCGCATGAGTGCCACATAGGCGGCCACCCGGTACACCCAGCGGTTCAGGCCGAGCAACAGGTCAAACAGACTCCCGAGGTAGCTCCCGGTGAACAGCAGGATGAGGCCGGCGATGAAGGCCAGGAGCGATATCAGAGCGACTCCGCCGCCAGACGAGTACCGGGCGGCACCACCTGCAAAGTCGTCGTCGGACGCCACCCAGGTGCGGGAGTTGCCCGCCAGCACGCCCACGATCAGCAGGTGCGGGATGGCCAGCAGCCATGACTTCACCAGGACCAGGCCGCGGGAGAGGTGTTCCGGATAGTCGACGTCGAAGTCGGCCGGATAGTCCGTGCGGGCCAAGGTGAAGGGCGGGTAGCGGTCCGTGCCGATCGCGGAGAAGGCGTAGAAGGACACCCGCCAGCTCCAGCGCAGCACGCCCACGTTGAAGTTGAACAACGAGCGCGGGTAGCGGGCGGTGAACAGGATGGCGAACCACGCCACGATGGTGGTGATGACCAGGGCGAACCAGAGGAAGAACAGCACGATGAGGTGCGGAATCGCAAGGAACCACTTGACCAGCCACATCCAGCGCGACAGCCCCGGGTCGAGGTGCCCGCTCAGGCGGGCCGGGTATGGTGCGTTCGAAAACAGCCCGACGGCGGGTGGCGGCGGTGGTACGGCCGCCCCGCTGCCCGGGACGCCCCCGCCGTACGGCGGGCCGCCGCTGCCCGCGGAACCTCCGCCATACGGAGTGCCGGCACCATATGGGGGACCGGCACCATACGGGGGGCCGGCGGCTGCATTGGCGAGTGGAGCGGTGCCGCCGGGTCCAGCTGCGGGCGGTCCCGCCGTCGGATATTGCGGCGGCGGGCCGTGCCGTCCGAGACCCATGGCACCGGCGACGATCAGCGGGACGCCGACGGCCAGGAGCACGATGCCGGAGATCAGCAGTCCCACGAACAAGGGCCACAGCAGGTCCGAACGGATGCCGCCCTGCAGTTCGGCGGCGATGGGCGCGCTGGCATCTGCATTCATCACCACGATTGCCCAGCTGCCGGGGCGAAGGTCCCACCTGAGTTCCTGGGTGCCGGCGCCAGTGGCAGAAGCCGTCCAGAAGGTCTGGGCACTGGGGCGTGCAGGGGTGCGCGCGCCCGGAATTTCACGGTAAGCAACCCTGAAGGGCCTTGTTTCAAGGTCCCGGATTTCCGATCGTTTGACCCCCTCCAGATACCGCTCCATGTCCGGCTGCGGGGCGATGCCGATGAAGATGTCCTTGCCGGCTGTGCCTGACGCGCCGCGGATGAGGATGCTGCCGGCGCTGTCAGACGGGATGACACCGGGGAGACGTTGGCCCGCCATGATGTCCAGCCCGACGGATGTGATGGCGTTGGAGCTGGCCTCGAAGCGCTCCGTTGACGAGGTGAAGTAGCCCTCGTCGCGCTGCTGGAAGTTGAGCCATCCGACTCCCGCTGCGCCGGCGAGCAGCCCCAGGCCCAGAAGCGCCGAGAGCGTGCCCAGGACGAGCATCACGATGCGGCTTGGTTTCATGGCCGCGTTCCTTTCCTGATTAGTGGCCTACGGCGCACTACGGGTGCAAAGCCGCGAGGAGTTCCTTTGCCCAGGCGGTGGCCTTCTCAAGTTCTCCGGGGCGCAGCGGTCCCTCGCTGCCGCGGACGTAGAAGGGCATCGGCTTGGCAATGATGTGGGCACCGTCTGCCCGGAGCGTTTCCGTGATCTTCCGGGCCGCGTCGCCGTGGATGAAGAGCCGGACGCGGGTGTCGAACGCGGCGGCCCTGACGCCGTCGAGCTGTCCGTTGCCGAGCGCTGACAGCAGCTCGGTGATTTTCGGCGTCGGACGCCAGCCGTTGATCGGGCTCCCGACGACGAGGAGGTCGCCCAGGGCCAGGTCACCGGGGTTGAAGTCACCTACCGGCACGGCCTCGGCAGGAAGCGGATCCAGTGATGCCGCGATCGTCGAGGCAACCTCCTTCGTGTTGCCGTAGGCGGAGTCGTAGACAATGTGCGCCTTCATACTCTCTCCCGGCTCTTGGCTGCCGGCGGCGGATCCAGGATGCGCAAAGGGCAAAGCAGCCCTGAACTTCCGGCAGCGGCCGCCAGGCGGTTGAGCTGGGCTGGATCGTGAAGGGCCGTGACGGCATCCGACGCAGCGCGCGCATGGGTCAGGTCTATGACGATCTCCCGGCCGGGCAGGAGAGCGCTTGTCCGGCGGGCCACCACATAAAGTGCCCTCAGGTTCGCGGCCGTCAGCGTGCCACGCACGTCGATGCGCGCCGATTCCATGTTGGCGTCGATGCGGACGTGGACTTTAAGCCGGTGCTGGGTGGAGGTTCTGTCCACCGCGGTCACGCCTCTCCGGCGGGGAATGTGACTCCGGCGGGCAGCGTGAGTCCGGCGGGCAGCGGCGGTGGCTGACGAATCTGTCCAGGGTCAATCTGCTTCTTCATGCGGCCGCGGCCTCCCCGTTTCCTGCTCCTGCGGGAAACGGCGGGTTCACGGTGCCATTCCCCAACACGTGGTGAGACCCGGTGACGCCAGCGACCACGGATCCTCCCCCGGACTTCTTTGTCAGAACCGCGTCACGTCCAGAATGCACCTTCAGGCGTGCGCTGTGAAGAGGGCCAAAGTCGCGGGCAGGAGGTCCGGCCCGGATTGTTGCCCGGGCATTCGGCCCATAACCTGTTTCCTATGCTCTTCGACCAAGAGGGACACCCACTGCCTGACATCATTCTGGCTTCCGTCAGGCAGCCGGGGGACCCTGCACTGTTGAACATCCACATCTCAGACGGCGCGGTCACCCGCCTCAGCCCTGCGGGCGAGCGGCCGCCCGCCGATGTCCCCGTGATTGACCTCGATGGCCGGTACGTCATTCCAGGGCTGTGGGACGAGCACGTGCACATGACGCAGTGGGCCCTGGCGGCCAACCGGATCGATCTTTCCCTCGCGGCGTCGGCGCGGGAGGCCGCGGGGGTGGTGCGCGCCCGGTTGGCGGACGCCGACCGGAGCCTGACTGTGGTGGGGGTCGGGTTCCGCGATGCGGTGTGGGAGGACGTCCCCAGCCGTGAAATGCTCGACGACGTCACTCACCGGGTGCCGACGGCACTGATCAGCCACGACCTCCACTGCGTGTGGCTGAACTCAGCCGCGGCTTCGAGGTACGGCGTTGAGGTGGATGCCGGCGGCCTGCTGCGCGAGGACGCTGCGTTCGCCCTGACCCGCGAGCTGGGACGTTTGCCTGATGAGGTTGTTGATTCGTGGGTCCGGACTGCTTCCCGGGAGGCCGCCGCACGGGGAATCGTGGGCGTGGTCGACTTCGAGATGACCTGGAACCGCGACGTCTGGCTGCGCCGGGTGGCCGGCGGCTTCGACTCGTTCAGGATCGACGCGGGCGTCTATCCTGATGACCTGGCCCGGGCGGTCGCCGCGGGCATGCGGACCGGGCAGGAGCCCGACGGCGGGGCAGGCCTTTTGCGCGTCGGCCCGCTGAAGGTGCTCATAGACGGATCCCTGAACACGCGCACCGCGTACTGCGTGGACCCGTATCCGCACGGCGGCCACGGGATGCTGACCGTCAGCGAAGCGGAGCTGCTGGCGCTGCTGGTCAGGGCCCGGGAGTCCGGGTTCGTTCCGGCCGTCCATGCGATTGGCGACGGCGCAAACCAGGTGGCACTGGATGCTTTCGCCGCCGCCGGGATCCCGGGCCGGATTGAGCATGCCCAGTTTGTGCGGCACGAGGACTTTGCCCGCTTTGGCGAGCTGGGCCTGACCGCCAGCGTCCAGCCCGCGCATGCCCTGGACGACCGGGACGCCGCCGAGGCCAACTGGAGCGGGCGCACCGACCGGGCCTTCCCGCTGCGGTCCCTGCTCGAGGCCGGCGCGGTGCTGGCACTCGGCTCCGATGCGCCGGTGGCTGTACTTGATCCGTGGGTAGCGATGTCGGCCGCGACCACCCGATCGCGTTTGGACGGGCGCGGACCGTGGCATCCGGAGCAGGCTCTCACTCGGCGGGAAGCGCTCATGGCTTCGACCCGGGGACGCGGCCTGATCCGGGTAGGGGACCCTGCGGACATCGCTGTGCTCGACGCCGATCCGCTGTCCGTGCCGGACGAGGTGTTCGCCGGGATGCCGGTCGCTGCGACACTGGTGGCGGGCAGGTTTACGCACCGCGGCTCCGGCGTTTAGACCCCTTTGGCCCGGGCCTGGACGAGGTTGGCGAAGGGGAGCCTGCCGAAGTGTTCGCGGAATTCGGCGTGGTACCTGGCTTCGGCGAGGTTCACCTCCTCTGCGGCCAGCTCCTTCCACGCGATGAGCAGGGTCCGGGAGTCGGCGAGCTGCCAAATCAGTCGACCGTCCCAGTGCCCGGGCGGCTTGCCCTTTCCGAAGTCCACGAACTCCTGGATCTGCCTGCAGAGGCCGCGGTTTCCCTTGCTTCCGGGGCCCGCCTTACCCAGGTAAATAACGTCCGCGTCCTCGACCCATTCGGCGTGGAGCGCTTCCGCCCGGAGCGACGGGTCCTTCTTCTTGAACACCCCGGCGGTGCTCTTGGCCAGGAACCGCGGCTCGAAGCCCTCGGGGCGGAGCACTGCGAAGATCCCGGGCCGCTGCGGAACCCGGTTGATTTCGAGGTCCCCGACAGGCCGGAATCCCGTGAACCCGTCGTCCTTCAGCGCTTGTTTGGAGATAGGCAATGGGTTCCTTGGATCGGGGCGGTCATTCCCTTCAAGCTTACGAAAGTACTCCGGCCCTCACGCGCGGGTGAAGGTGCCGAGCCCCGTCTGGTCGTAGAAGTCGAGCCTGACGCTGGCTGCCGTGCCGCCCGCCCCTCCGGTGAAGATTGCGCCTGCCAGGCCGTTGCCATTCTCTCCAATGGATTCAAAGCTGAACGTATCGCCGTCGAAGTGGGTGAGCCTGAACGTTGTGGCCTTGGCAGCCGGGCCCATTTTCAGGGCAAGTCCGCGGCCATCCTCGGCGACAGCCAGTGCCCCGTAGTAGGAATTAGCGTAGCTGCCGGTGTAGAAAGTGCTGGTCCGCGCTGGTTGGGTGTGGTCCGGTGCCTTGGAGTAGTCCGTCTTCGGCTTCTCCGCCTCATCGATCTGCCGGAACGCCCGGGCGGTAAAACCAAGCCAGTCGACGGTCGGCGCACCGTTCTGAGCCGCGTCCAAGAAGCCCGCGCTGATGGCTTCCGGGATTCCCTGGGGACGTCCGTTGGTGAGGACCACGATGCCAAGCTGCTCACCCGGAAGCATGGAGACGGCGGTCGCTGCTCCAAGGTTGAAGGCTCCGGAGTGCCCCAGCAGGAGCCGGGCATGGTCGTCGTAGGAGACATTCCAGCCGAGGCCGTAAAAGCGTGTGCGGGCTCCCGGCGTGGCGGGCAGCCCTGAGACGGCGTGCGGAACGTGGGTGACGCCAAGGGCCTCCGGCTCGATGATCTGCTTCCCCTCATAGCTGCCGTTGGCGAGCTGCAGACGGAGCCAGCGGGCAAGGTCCCGGATTGTGGAGCTGGCGCCACCGGCCGGGGCCTCCGCATCGGCGTCGCGGTTGTACTTGGCCACCCAGGTCCTGTTCCCGACCGGCACGTGGATGAGCGCCCTGTTCGGCGCCTTTTGGTAGTCCGCGTGCCGGTAGCTGGTGTCGGTCATGTTGAGTGGCTTGAACAATATCTCGTCCGCCAAGTCCTCCCAGGGCATCTTCATGGCATCAGCGACTGCCTGGGCGCCCGCGGTGTAGCCGAAGTTGCTGTAGTTGTAGCTGGCCCGGAATGAGTCCAGCGGCTGCTGGTCGAGGTGGCTGAGGATATAGGACCCGTCGAAGCCAAGGTCTTCCAGAAGATCGCCCGAGCCTGTCCGGAGACCGCCCTGGTGCGACAGCAGATCCGCGATGGTCGCATTCCGGGTGACGAATGGGTCTTTCAAGGAAAAGGCAGGCGTTCGGCTGATGACCATATCCGTCCATTTGAGGGCGTTGCGGGCCACGGCTCCGGCCGCCACTGTGGAGGCAAGCGGTTTGGACACCGACGCCAGCTGGAAGACCGTGTCGGCGTCGACCTGCTCCGTCTTCCCGGCCGCCCGCACGCCGAAGCCCTTGGCGTACACGGACTGGTCCCGGTAGACCACCGCCACGGCGATCCCGGGAACCCCAGTGCTCGCCATGGCGCTTTGGACCATCCCGTCGAGCTTGGCCAGTGCATCGCTGACCTTCTGCGGGTTGAGCAGCGGCTTGACCTGTGGTTCCGGCGCAGGGAGCAACGACGCCGGCGCGCTCGGGTCGCCGGGCTCGCCGGCGGGCCTGGCTGCGGCAGTGCAGGCGGACAGAAGCGGGGTCCCCGCAATTCCAGCGGCTCCGATCCCTATCGCTTTCAGAAGCGACCGGCGGTCCGGGGATGCGGAACTGGTCCTGGTCACGGCGATCTCCTCAAGTTCATGGGCACCAGGCTCGCCCTTCGCGCCGAGGGAGGGCTGTCGCGCTGGCTTTCTTCCCTCATGATGAACCTGTGCCGGCGCCGGAGAAAGATCCAATGCCCAGGCAGCACCACCCATCCGCCCATTTCGAGGACTGAACAGCCGGAAGACGCCGGTCCGCAGCCACGACTGTGAACTCCCCGCGCACCCAAACCGGCAAAAGCGTACAGTGGAACAAGACGCCTGATTCTGGACGCCTTGCTGCTGAGGGAGAGATCGTGACGATTGACTGGGACGAAAAAAAGGCCCTGCTACAGGAACCGAACATTGCGGCGGTAACGCAGCTGTGCGACGAACTCATGGAAAAGAAGCCGGGATCCACCGTCCCCTACATTGACCCCATCCATGACGAGGACGAGTGCCGCATCGTCAGCCTCCACGTCAGCCCGGGCAAGGGCACCGAGTCCGGATTCGTGTCCCACTTCAACGACGATGAAGCCGCCCGCCGGGCCACCCAGATCTACGAGCTCGCGGAACTCGACCCTCGCTACGTCATGCCGTGGAACGCCTACCCCTGGGTTCGGGATCCTGACCTGCCGTCGGCTCTGAACGTCCAGGAGAAAACGGACGGCCTGCGCCCCTTCCGCCAGTTCCTGAAAATCAATAAACGCGTCTCGGCCGTCATCGCCCACGGCACCGACGCCTCGACCTTCCTGACCCTCTTCGAGAAGACCTACCACTCCTCACTGAAGAACAACGGCATCAAAATCTACAAGGCCAGCGCGCTCGGCGGGCGGGCCTTTGCTGTTTCCGAGGCCAAGCAGGAGGAGCTCCTCACCAAGAGCGTGGACATCTACAAGGACGCCATGCAGCGGGCGGGCATCCAGCACCTGTAGTTCCGCCACGTCCGACAAATTACGGGCCAATGGGCGCCGGGAGGGATCTCCCAGCGCCCATTTTCCCGTCGTAGGAGTCTACGGCCGTAGGCGTTTAGGGTGCCGCGTTGACCACTGTGGTCCGAACGGACGTCCACGACGTCGCGGTCCCGGCAGGAAAGTCTGGGGTGGCCTTGAGCAGGACGTCCCGTTCTCCGATCATTAGACCGGTGGCCGGATCGATGATGATGTCTCGCCTGCTTCTGCCGTCCGGTCCTACAATGCCAATGGCGACGCCGGTTTTTCCGTCGAGGGTGGCTTGGCGGTCCACCATCGTGACGCCGGGGACGAGAGCCGCAGCCTTGTAGAGAGACGCCCGCAGGTCCGCAGGAATGATGCCCGTACGCAGGGTATCCGCAATGGTCACCAATGCCTCGGCTTCCGGTGAAACCCCTGCGCCCTTGGTGCGGGAGTAGATCAGGTCCAGGAGCGCTTTGGGATCGCGGGGAAGCTTGGCGGCTTCATCCAGCCGCATGCCGTTGATCACTGTCTGTTCTCCGCCGTAGAAAGCACCGCCCGGGGCGCGCAGCGTTTCGGCCCCGGCCCCCTTGGAGCCGGAAACTGATTCCTGCATCTTGGCCGCCGCCTTCTTGGCGGCGTCGCTGAAGAAAGTCCCCGGGACCCGGTCTTCCCGGGTCCACACCCATACGCCGGTGCGGTCCGCTGGGACGTAAACCTGGCCTCCTGTCCTTTCCAGCCAGGACAACTGGCTCCCGTCTGCAAACGCTTGGGTTGTGCCGTAAACGGCGTTGGTATCGATCTTCAGGTACTGCCCCGGTTTCACCACCGGGTCGGAGGTCTTGATCGTGGCCGTGGCAGCCCTGCTGAGGACTTCGGCGGCCTCGGCGGTGGCGCCTTTGTGCGCCCCGGGAATGATGACGTCGGCGGCGACCATGGCCCCGACGAGCAGCGCGGCGGCCACGGAGGCCAAGACCGCCCGGCGGACAATCCTCCGCGGCCTCACCCCGCTGGTGGTGGCCCGGGCATCCGGCGCTCCGATTTTGGCCATGAGGGCATTCCGGCCCCGGGCAAGTGTGGCCTGGGGTGCCGAGCCAACATCGCTACGCATTGCGCGGAGCAGCTGCAAATCGTCCATGATCGTTCTCCGTATCTTCAAGTCGTTCCAGGCCCAGCGTGTCCCGCAGTGTTTTGCGGGCGCGGTTCAGACGGGACCTCACGGTGCCCACCGGCACGTCCATCGCCTGGGAGATTCCCTCGTAGGTCAGGTCGGCCCAGGCGTAGAGCAGCAGGGTTTCCCGGTCTATGGCTGCCATGGATTTCAGCGTGCCGGCGATCCGGGCCGTCGCTACGGTGGCGTCAACCTGCGCCGCGATCCGGTCCGAACTGTCACCCACTCCCTCCCGGGGAGCGGACCTGGCCAGGGTCTTCAGGGTGCGCGCCTCGGCCCGGTGGTGCCGCCGCAGCAGATTGGTGGCGATGCCGAACAGCCAAGGCCTGGCGTCGTCCCGCCCGTGGTCGAAAGTGTCCAGCCGCTCGAAGGCGACCAGGAAGGTCTCGGACGTGACGTCGTCGGCCGCGAAGTCCCCCGCCCGCCTGGCCGCGTACCGGTAGATGACTGAGGCGTGTCTGTCGTACAACTCCCCAAAGGCTGCAGGGCTGTCGCGGGACCGCCTGATGATGTCGCTGTCTGTACTCACACTCTGTATTGCCCGCTGGCCGGGAAAGGGTTCACGGAACATATCCTCCGGCGCCGGCTCACCCTTCCAGCAGCCTCCGCCGGTGCTTCAGCTCCTTCACCCACGCCCGGGTGACCATGTCCGGAAAAGGCGAGCCGCCGCCGTCGTGCGTTGTCGCGAACGCAGTGCCCGCCTCCAGGTCTGCGAGCAGCGGGCCCGCTGCTTTCAGCGCCAGGTCCACCACCTGGACCGACGCACGCTCCGTCAGCCCCAGGGCCGCGGCCCAGCTTAGGAAATGCTTCCGGGAGATGCCGCTGCGCTTGCCGGCGAGCGTCAGGGCGAGGGTCTTGTCGCCGTAGACCACGGTGGAGGGGATGTCGTACACCGGCGCGACGGACCACTCCCCTGACGGCTGCTGCACCATGGACACATTCTTGGCGTGCAGGTCGCCGTTGCCGCTCAGCCACGCAAACGCGACCTGGATGGCCAGGTTCCGCAGCGCCGGCAGCGGCGCCGCGCAGTATTCCGCCAAGGCATGGCAGACCGTCCCGAACCCCACGTTGTACTTGTCCGCCGGGTACAGCTTGAGCACCTGGGCACCGTCCTCGACGGCGAGGCGCTGCACCGCGTCCGATGCACCTGCCGCTTCGGGCCGCTCCGCCAGCGGCACCCGGTCGAATCGCTCCACTAGCAGGCCCGGGCGGCCTGCGACATCGCGCATCAGCTGCACGCGGCTCAACGGAATCCGCAGCTTGGCCGCGTAGCGGAACATGATGAACTCGTTCTCCACCACGTGCGGGAACTCGGGCGCATTGAGCTTGAGGATGAACCGCCGGCCGGCGCTGGCCACGGGCATCGAAATCATCCCGGCAGACAGTTTGTCCTGCACGCCCGCGAGCGCCACGGGATCGATCAGCCCGGAATCGCCCAGCAGCTCGTCGAAGTCCACCGGCTTCCGCGGGTCCACCTCCACGGCATGCTCCTCGGGGTCCAGAGCCTCCCCGTGCCCCACGATCTGCACGTCGCCCACCGGGTTTCCGCCCGCGGCGATGAGCAGAGACAGGTCATCGTCCGCGCTGGTCTTGATGGAACGGCGCAGCGCGTTGAGCCGGCGCCCCTCCGGCAGCAGCCCGGTGAAATAGGGCGGGGCGGCGCCTGCCGCGGACAGCACCGGCTCCGCGGTGAGCGGCAGGGAACTGGCGACGGCGGGACCGCCCGCCTGCAGGTACGCCGGCAGATAGGCGAACCTTGTGCCGCCCTCGTGCCGTTCCAGGCGCGCGGCCAGGATGCCCCGCTTATAAATGTCGGCGACGCGGTGCCTCATGGCCGGGCGCTGCTTTCAGGTTCAGCTGCTCCAGAGGCGCCGTCCGACGCCGGCTGGCTCGCGAGGGCGCGTGCCGCCTCCCTCGACCGTGTGGCGAGCCGAAGCTCCAGGCCCAGTGTCTCCAGGACGGCCAGCAGCGAGTCCAGCTGGACGCTCGGCTTGCCCTGCTCGACGAACCGGACAAACCGCTCGGAGACTCCCGCCATGTCCGCAAGGTCCTGCTGGCTGAGCCGCAGGACGGCTCTGCGCGCGCGGACTTCACCGGCAAGGTGATCGGAGAAGGATGTGGCCACGAATACCTTCTTATTAGGAACGAACGTGCCGAAATTTGCTCAGATTCAGTGTAAAACGCTTTTTGGGGGTCAGGCAACGGTATTTCGGCACGAACGTGCCGAAGGGGAATCCACACAGAATTCGGACCCATTCTATTTCTTAGAGATTTCTTGGCAGCCCGCTTCCACACTTGAATCAGGCACAGCACCACGCATGCCGAAAACGAAAGGGACAGCCTGTGACCAGGACAGAGCCGGCAACAGACAGCACCCCGGACCGCACCCGCATGGCAACGCTGCCACAGCTCCGCCACTGGATCGTGCTGCCGCTGGTCTTTGCTGCCCTGATCGTGGCCGCAGGGCTGACACTCGGCTCCGTCCCCGCCCTTACCGCTGCCGACCTGTCCGTGGATGCCGAACTCAGCCACGGCCACTCGCCCCCGCTGACCGCGGTTGCCTTGTTCTTCAACGTCGTGTTCAGCCCGGTCGGCGGCGTGCTGATGATCGCCGCGCTGTGCCTGTTCCTGCTCTTCGCCCGCCGGAGCCCGGTGAACGCGGTGGCCACCGGGCTGGTGGCGTCCGCCGCGTGGGTCAGCAGCGAACTGTTCAAGCTGGTTGTCGCCCGGCATCGGCCGGATTCCGCCGCCCTCTTCGATCCCCTGACGCCCGAGCCCGGCACCGACAGCTTCCCCAGCGGGCATACCGCCTTGGCCGCGGCCCTCGCGATCGCCGTGTTCCTCCTGGCCCGCGGCACCCGCTGGCAGTGGCCAGCCCTGGTCGGCGGAGCCCTCGTGGCCGTCGCGGTGGCCCTGTCCCGCATTTATCTGGGCGTCCATTACCCAACTGACGTGGCGGCGTCGTTCCTGTCGGCCCTGACCGGGGCGTCGTTTATCACGGGGCTGTGGAACACCTACGGGCTGGCGGTCCTGTCCCGCATACCCCTCCTTGCCCGGCTGGGCCCCGTTCCCACAGCGAGCGCGTGAGCACCGCCTCCGCGCGGGCCGCCGCATCCTGTTGGCACAATCCCCCGTGTTGGCAGAATGGTGCGTAATGGACGCCAACCGGAAGAAGCGCGTGCTGCTGGTCGAGGATGACCGGCAGCTCGGCCCCCTCATCGCCGAGCTCATCGGTGACGATTTCAACGTGACCCTCGCACGGGACGGGCAGGAGGGCCTGCACCTCGGCCTGACGCAGGAGTGGGACGCCCTGGTGGTGGACCGCGGCCTCCCGCTGCTCGACGGCGCCGCGCTCGTCTCAGCGCTGCGCGGCAAGGGCGTCAGCACCCCGGTGCTGATCCTCACTGCCCTGGGCACCGTGCAGGACAAGGTGGACGGGCTGGACGCCGGGGCCAATGACTACCTGGTCAAGCCGTTCGATGCCGCCGAGCTCGCCGCCCGCCTCCGCGCCCTGACCCGCACCTACGAGGCTCCGCAGCGGTCCCTGCCGCTCGGCGACTGGACGTACGACGCCGATGCCCGGCTCCTGCTCTCGCCTTACGGCGACCGCGTGTCCCTTTCCCCCAGAGAGGGGTCGCTGCTCGAAGTGCTGGCCACCGAACCGGAGCGGGTCTTCTCCCGCACCGAGCTCCTCGGCAAGGTGTTCACGGAAGGTGACCAGCCCGGCGCCGTCGACACTTACGTCCATTACCTCCGCCGGAAGGCAGGCCGGGACATCGTCCGCACGGTCCACGGCACGGGCTACCAGCTGGGAGAGCCGTCATGAACCCGTCCGATGCCGACCGGCTTATCCTGCGCACGGCTGCCCGCAAGGTCAGCACGCAGATCGCGCTCGTGTGCGCGGCGTGCGTCGCCGTCGTCATCCTGGCGCTCGTGCTGTTCGCGGTCTACCGGTCACAGCCGGCCGAGCTCGCCCAGCACCCTGCCGGCGCCGGCCGGATCTACATCGACGAAGCCGACGGACTGCTGGCGCTGATCTTTGGCGGCGTCCTGGGCGTGGTGCTTGCGGCAGCCGCCGGACTGGTCAGCGCGAGGAGCGCCGTGAGGCCGCTCGGCGAAGCCCTTGCGGTGCAACGGCGCTTCGTCCAGGATGCAAGCCACGAACTGCGCACGCCGCTGGCCATCCTGGACGCACGGCTGCAGCTTGCCCAGCGCAAGGCCGGTCCGGACAGCCCCGCGGCGACCACGCTTGCCCGGCTCCGCGAGGACAGCGCCGGTCTCGCCGAACTGGTGGACGACCTGCTGCTGTTGTCCGCGCCCGCTTCCATCGAGGCGACCGAGCCGGCGGAGGCGGCCACGGTCGTTGCGGCAGTGACGGACGACCTCCAGCTCCTCGCCGGCGCCGCGGGCATTGAGCTGGCCTGCTCAGCAGCCGGCCCGGCAGGCGTGCGCATTCCGACGCATTTGCTGCGGAGGATGGTCACCGCACTGGTGGAGAACGCCATTTCCCACACCCCCGATTCGGGCCGTATCAGCGTGGCCGTGACTGCCACCGGCCGCATGATCAGGATCAGCGTCCGGGACACCGGCCCGGGCATCACGGATATCGAACCGGACCGAGTGTTCGAACGGTTTGCGCGCGGGAGGCCGGCAGACCATGAGGCGGCGCGGCATAGCTACGGAATCGGGCTGGCGCTGGTCAAGGACGCGGCCATGCGCCACGGCGGCGATGTGACCGTGAAGGAAACAGGCCCCGGCGGAACGGTGCTGAGCCTCGAGCTTCCGGCTTCGTAATCCAGGCGGCCGGCGGCAGCCGCCCAATTCACAGTTGACAGTCAGGTGTGACCCGTGCCATATTTTTAAGCGTGAACCTGTCAGACAGCCGGACAGCCGGACAGCAAAGCGGAGGAAACACCTCCCCCCTTGCCCGCCTCAGCGCCGCCGAGGCTGTCTTCAACGCCATCCGCGGCGACATCGAGGGCGGCAGGGTGGGCGTGGGCGCCAAGCTCAACTCCGAGGCGGCCCTGGCCCAGCAGTACGGCGTGAGCCGATCGGTGATCCGTGAGGCCCTCCGCTCCTGCACCGCCCTCGGCCTGACCGTGACGCGCACAGGCCGGGGCACGTTTGTCGTGGCCGACCACGTAGCCAACGACCTCGTCCTCGGCCAGTTCTCCGCCCGCGACCTCACCGAGGCCCGGCCGCATATCGAAGTCCCCGCCGCGGGCCTCGCCGCCGAACGGAGGACAGCCGAAGACCTCGACATCCTCCGCGCCATGGTCACCTCCATGGCCGTGGAGACCGATCCCGAAGCCTGGGTGGCGCTCGATTCCGGCTACCACGCCGCCATCGCCCGAGCCAGCGGCAACAAGGTCTTCGAAAGCGTGGTGGCCGACATCCGCGATGCCCTGGCCCACCAGTCCGAAACCCTGAACCTGGTGACCGACCGCCAGCACGCCTCCAACGAGGAGCACCAGCGCATCCTCGACGCCATCGAAGCCGGCTCCGCCTCAGACGCCAGCGCCGCCATGAGCGAGCACCTCCGCGCCGTCGGCGAGGCCCTCGACTCCATCCTCAACCAGTAACCGCCAGCAACAATCCAACAGCCCAAGGACTCCATGCCCTCCCCTGCCATGCCGGCAAGCCCCCAGATTCCCGCGCCCGCCGCAGCCGCCCCCTGGGCAACCGCGCCCCATGAGTCTAAAAGGCTGCCCCGGCACGAACCGCTGGCCTTCCAGACCCGCGACGGCCTCGTCGAAAGCATCCATTACGGCTCGCTCATCGCCACCGCGCCTGGCGGCAGGACCCTTCTTTCCGCCGGTGACCCGCCGGCGGCTTTCTACCCGCGGTCCTCGCTCAAGCCGCTGCAGGCAGTGGCCATGGTCCGCGCCGGGCTTGATCTCCCCGGCGATCTTCTGGCCCTTGCCGCCGCAAGCCACTCCGGCGGCGCCAGGCACCGCGACGGCACCAGCCGGATCCTGCAGCTCCACGGGCTCACGGCCGCCGCGCTGGAAAACACCACCGACCTCCCCTACGGCGTGGGCGAACGAGAGGAGTGGCTCCGCGAGGGCGGCCAGGCCACCCAGATCGCCCAGAACTGCTCGGGCAAGCACGCCGCCATGGCGGCCACGTGCGTCATCAACGGCTGGCCGGTGGAGGGCTACCTCGACCCCGGGCACCCGCTGCAGAAGATCGTGGCGGAAACCGTGACGGAGCTGACCGGCGAAGAACCGTCCGGGATCAGCACCGACGGCTGCGGCACGCCGCTGTTCGCCCTGACCCTCGCCGGCATGGCGCGCGCCTTCGGCCGTCTCGCGTCCGCAGAACTGCCGGACGGTGCGTCCGCCCCCGAGAGCCCGGAAGCCGCCGTCGCGCATGCCATGCGGCACTACCCGGAGATGGTGGCAGGCGAAGGCCGGGACGTCACCGAGCTCATGCGCCTCGTGCCGGGGCTGCTGGCCAAGGACGGTTTTGAGGGCGTCCAGCTCGTGGGGCTGCCGGACGGCCGCGGCATTGCAGTCAAGATTTCCGACGGCGGCGACCGCGCCCGCATGCCTGTCACCGTCCGCGCACTGGAAGCGCTCGACGTCGACACGTCACCGCTGGCGGGCATCGCGACCAGCGCGGTGCTGGGCGGCGGCCGGCCCGTGGGTCTGCTTCAGGCCGCCGATTTTCACTCCACAGCTCCCGCAATTTCCCCAGCCAACGACGCCTTCTAAGGATTGCAAGTGACCATCACCAATACCGCTCCGGACGTCCGTTCCGAGCATGATCTCCTGGGCGACCGGGACGTTCCGGCCGCCGCGTACTGGGGTGTTCACACGCTCCGGGCCGTGGAGAACTTCCCCATCACCGGCCAGCCGCTGTCCACGAACATGCACCTGGTCCGCGGCCTGGCCGCCGTGAAACTCGCCGCCGCCCGCACCAACCTCGAACTCGGGCTCCTGGACCCCGAGCGCGCCGCCGCGATCGAGGCCGCCTGCACCGACGTGCTCAACGGGCTCCTGAACGACCAGTTCGTCGTCGACGTCATCCAGGGCGGCGCCGGGACCTCCTCGAACATGAACGCCAACGAGGTCATCGCCAACCGGGCCCTGGAAATCCTCGGCCACCCCAAGGGCGACTACGC
>NZ_JBFTJD010000028.1:0-65271 GCF_056395245.1 Arthrobacter sp. 10L430
AGCAGGCTGCAGGCGGCCGCGCAGGCACAGGTGGACTCGACGGCCGGGGCCAATCCGGCCAAATGGGGCTCGTCCCTGGTCTCCGTCCAGCCGGGAACCGGCAAGATCCTCGCCATGGCGCAGAATACGGTGTTCCTTCCCCAGCGCGGAAAGTTCGATACCCAGCTGAACTTCAACGTGGATTCCAAGGACGCCAACGGCAACGACCTCAACGGCGCAGGCGGCTTCCAGCCGGGATCCACCATGAAGCCGTTCACCTTCGCCGAATGGCTGCACGAAGGCAGGACCATGACGGAGACGGTGGACGCCTCGAAGCGGGAGTACCCGCTGGGATTCCGCTGGCGGTCTTCCTGCGGCAAGGTCGTAGGCGGCTACAGCACCAAGCAGCGAAGGGCCGGCGTGGAAGCCGCCGACGACCTTCAAAACGCCTCAGAGGGGTACTATCGCAAAATGCCGGCCAACTACGGCCTCTACAACTCCATCAACACCGCGACATTTGCTGAAGTGGCGCAGCTGGATATTTGCGGAATCCAGAACATGGTCAAAGCCGTGGGCATCCACAGCGGCCTGGACGGCACCACGGTGAACATGCACCAGCTCGGAAATGTGCTGGGCGGCACCGGCGTGGCACCGCTGCACATGGCCAATGCCTTTGCCACCTTCGCCGCCGACGGCCGCTACTGCGAGCCCATCGCCATTCTCCGGGTGGCGGACCTCGCCGGAAAAGCACTTCCGGCCCAAGCTCCCAGCTGCCGTGACGCTGTAGAGCCGAACGTGGCCCGCGGCGTGAATGCGGCACTCCAGGACGTACTCAGGAAGGGTTCCGGCATCTACATCAATCCCAAAGTCCAAAGCCGGGTCCCCGTCGCGGCCAAGACAGGAACGAACAACAGCAACGGCGCCACCTGGGTAGTCGGTTACACCACCGGGCTGGCCACAGCGTCCTTCTTCGGCGACACCCTCGAAGGCCAGCAGCGGCCCGGCAGGAACCTCACCATCAACGGAAAGTTCTTCAGCCGCATCGACGGCTACATGATCGCCGGACCCCAATGGGCCAATTACATGCTCAAAGTGGCCAAAATGTACCCGGCGGCGGCCTTCCCCAAGCCGCCTGCGTCCATCATCGGCAAACCCGCACCCTAGGAAACCCCCGACCGGGTGCCGCAGGGGAATGACGTCCGGGGCGACGAACCGAGGCGACACTCAGCGGCGATGCGACGTCAGGGCGGTCAATGGAAATCTCCTAAATAGGCGGATCCGGGACACTGGCCCGCGGTTCCAGGCAACCGGCGGCGCCAGTGCTCGGGCACCCTATGCACGAAGCGTTCCGGGTCAGGTGACGTAGTTCTCCGGTGCCTCCGGAGACTGGTGGGGGCCTTGGCTTCCGGGGCGGGAGACGTGCACCTTCGGGCCCGGGGTTGGGAACTGTTCAGGAAGCTGGATACGGATTTCGATGACCCCGTCGGTGTACGTGGCGAGGATGCCGTCCTGGCTCACACCGCGGGGCAGGGAGATGCTGCGGGAGTGGTCGCCGTAGCGGACTTCGCTGCGATAGCCCGTCTTGTCCTTATAGCCTTTGTTTTCCTCCCGCCGCACGTCAATGTGCAGGGTGTCATCGGAGACAGTGATGTCGACGTCTTTTTCTGGATCGACTCCGGGTGCATCGGTTCTGACGACCAGCGTGGATCCCTCCTGGAATTCCTCTACCCGAAGCCAGAGATCAGCGTCGCCTTGCAGTAACCGGCGCAGGGGCTCGGGAACTTCGAGTCCGCCCCGCCGGAGAAAGTTCTCCATCTTGTCCTCCTCATTTTCCGGCCGGAGGGG
Organism: Arthrobacter sp. 10L430; assembly: GCF_056395245.1. Classification (NCBI taxonomy): domain Bacteria; kingdom Bacillati; phylum Actinomycetota; class Actinomycetes; order Micrococcales; family Micrococcaceae; genus Arthrobacter; species Arthrobacter sp. 10L430. Next base: position 1,825 of record NZ_JBFTJD010000028.1, read on the forward strand.
TAGGCGACCGGCCCGGGACCGGTGTTGTCGGTGAGAAAAAGGTACGCCTTGCCGGTGGCAAAGGACAGCCTTCCGGGCATCTCGGAGGCCTCCGCCGCCCTGCACCGCCTTGCAGTCCCCTCGCCTGAAACGTCTGCCCGGGCAGACTCTTGCGTACTCATTCTGGCGGTGCTATAAAAAAATCCACATCGGCAGGTGCAGCAGCGTCACCCCGCCGAAGATCGGAAAAAGGGGGCAGTCGGGATCACCATCAGTTTTCCACGGCTAACCACCTGGGACCATATGTCCGCAAACAGCCGGCGCCAAGTTGAAAGACCCTCGCAACAACAGGCAACCATGCGGAGCACCAGTCCCGTGCATCGCGTCCCCGTCAACGACGACCGGGCCCGCATCACCCACAGCTGCAAGGGGACTCCGCAGCAGGCGCCGGAGCCGATCCGGCCGTTCAGAGGATCCCAGTGGACCAGACCACCATCGTCGGCTATGCCCTCGCATATCTCGGCACAATGACGGCAGTTTCCTTCATGCTCCTGCCCGCCGTCCTCACCGTCACCCTGCTCCTGCTCGTAGGCGGGGCCATCCAGCTCGTAACCGTCCTCCTAAAGATCACGACGCTCTGGCTGTTCAAAGGCGCATCCACAGTGTTTAGGAGGTCGGTCCAGAAGCTGCACGGACATGGGAAGGGCGTTGGGGAACTCGCACGCCGGTAACCCCTTCGCGCCGACCCTCGGGTGCTCTGCCCCCGGTCCGGCCTGTGCAACGAACCGTATGCCGCGCCCATCATGGGATGTCCCACCGGAAGTCCAAGGTTTTCGTAGGTTTCGACCCCCACGATGAGTGGATACTACGAACGCATTGGGGCGGTCATGGATACTGGTTCGAGGACATATTTTGACCGGGCATTGAGCCGGCGCCAGTTTGGCTGGATAGTCGGCGGCGGCGCGATGGTGCTGGTGGCCGGAGGAACATACGGCCTGGTGGGGCGCGGTGAGCGGAGCGCCGAAACCATCGCGGCCACAGCCTTCGGGACGGTGTCGGTCCTGCGGGCCGGACGCTTTTCCCGCTTGGACGCTGAAGGCCGGACCGCACCGAGCCTTGCGGCGACGGCCTCCCTGCTCAGCGGCCTGGCACCGCGAACGGGCGACCAGCCGCTTCAGCCCGCCGGGGCTGCGGCTGAGGTCGATGGCCATGGGCACGGCAGCCGGCAGCCGTGGACCCAGGGATTGCCCCAGCCGATAACCTCACCTGGGGCGATGTGGTCGTCCTCGACGTCGAACTGCATAACACTGGGCCGGAACCATTGCTCTTCAGCCCCGGGCAACTGCGCCTCAGACTGATGCCCGCCCATACAACAATCACTCCGCAGGATTCGGACCGTTCCCCGGGCGTTCTCAGGGCAAACAGCAAGGAGCGCGTCCTGATCAGCTACCTGGCGCCCCACGACCTCACGGACCTTGAACTCGAGTTTTCAGATGAGCAAAAGGACCAAGTCGTACAGCTTGCATTGCCAGCGCTGACCGTGAACGGGGCCAGGTCATGAGCACCCTGGACATCCACATCAACGAGGGCTTCATCCCCATGGTGGACGGCGCGCTGGTCTACCACCGCGGCTTCGGCGAGCGGCGCACCGCGGTCACGGACCCGAAGCCCGCACTGATCATGACGCCTCGGGTGTTCACCGCCGGCGGCCAGATTGTGGCCAGCAGGACCTATCCGCTGAGCGCCCCAATACCGCCGCACGGCCGGCCGCAGCCGCTGCGGCCCGATACGGCAAACAGCGGAGAGTACCTGGCGCGGAGGGGGTACTGGGCCAGCTATTTCCCGGACCGGACCCTGATCGCAGAGACGGGCAGCACCATCCGGATCCTCCTGCACAACAACCTCGCCCAGCCCCACGAACTCCGGTTCCACCGCGCCGGCAAGGCAGGTGCGGACGTCAGCTCAGGACCGGTTGCCCCCGGGGCAGCGAAGCTGCTCCAGTTTGCGGCACCTGCACCTGGAACCTATCTGTTCACGGACCCGGGCAACGAACCCGTCGAGAGGCCCCTGGGCCTCTACGGCGGACTGGTGGTGATCGATCCGCGGAACGCCTGGCGGCTCGCCCCCGGCGGGGCCGAGTTCGAGCGCCAGTGGCTGTGGTATTGCCACGACGTCGACTCGAACTGGGCGCGGATTGCCTCACAAGGAAAAACCGTCAACCCGGTGACCACTCCGGCCGTCCCGCGGTACTTCACCATCAACGACTATTCGGGGTTCCAGGCGCTGGCGGTCAGCACGGACAGGGAACTGAACGAACGGCGCGATCAGGACACCCTCGCGTCGGGGTTTCCCCGCGAAACCGACGTGCGGAATTTCAGCGCCTCCCCCGCTGCCGGCGCCATCCGCACCGGGCAACTGATGAGAATGGTCAACGCAGGAATCGCAGACCACCAGCTGCATTACCACGGCAACCACGTCTGGACTCTGCGCGCCAACGGTACCGACTTCCCCCGCTCCAACGGCCATGTCGCCGCGGTAGGTGACGTCGTCCTCCAGCAGTGGGAGGACACCATCCAGCTCCAGCCGCTGGAGCGGAAGGAAGCAATGCTTCCCGTCCGCCGCCCGCCGGAAGTGGTGGACGCCGTCTGGAACGCACGCGACCAAGACTGGAAATATCCGATGCACTGCCACGCGGAACCGTCCCAGACTGCCGCCGGCGGGCTCTACCCTGGCGGGCTGGTTGCCGACTGGGTGCTGGCCGCGACACCCACACCGGCGCAAGGGACGCCGCCCACGGCCGCAGACCCCCACCAGCTGTTCCGCAGCCAGGTCGACTTCGCCTCGAACCAGCCCCACGAGGGGAGCCCGGAAACGGAACATCCCCTGCCGCCGGACGTCGCCATGGAGTTCGACTTCTTCAACCGGAAAATGACCTTCCCCGACGGCTCCGAGCACGAAGTGTGGAGCTTTGAGGCCGACAAATTGGGGCGGCAGTTGCCGGGCTCGACGCTTCGGCTGACCGAGGGGCAGATCTTCCACGGCACGGTCAAACCCAGCAAAAGGGTCCACACCATCCACTGGCACGGCATCGAACCCGACCCCCGCAACGACGGCGTGGGCCACACCTCCTTCGAAGTCAGCGGTCACTACACCTATCAGTGGCGGCCGGACGTGGGCGTGCCCGGCAACCGCAACCGCGGGGCCTCAGGAACCTACTTCTACCACTGCCACGTCAACACGCCCCTGCACGTCCAGATGGGCATGTTCGGTGCGGTCATCGTCGATCCCCGGCACAGCGCCCCGTCCCCCTGGCCCGCCGGACCCGCCGCCATTCGGTCAACGGGCCCTTGTATGACATCGCCACCGAGACCGTGATCGGGCCCTACTCCCTCGATCCGCGGTGGCACACGCTCAACCACGCGGCCGGTCTCTCCGGCGAAGATGTGGGCTTGAACCGCTTCGAGCCCAGGCACTTCTTCCTCCTTGGCGGGGCAGTGGCCCACAGGCCGGTGGGTGATGATGTCGTCGGGGCTGTCTCCGCCATGCGCGCCAACGTGGTCCGGGGCAACAAGCATCCCACCCTGGTACGGATGATCAACGTGGATTACTTCCCCACCCGCACCACGTTTACCGACTCCGCGGGCCGCCCCGTGAAGATCGCGGAACTGATCGCCCATGACGGCCGGCCCTTCTGGAACAGCCCCAACCCCACCGGGCCGGCCGTCCACCCCTCAGCGGCAGGCCAACCCCTACTGACCAACATCATCAAATCCGGGGCAGCCGAGAAATTCGACTTTCTGCTCCGCCCTCCCACTGCCGGAAAGTACACCATCTCCGTCCAGTTCCTGCACTGGATCACCGGCAAGACGCTCGCAACCAGAACCGTCGCGGTGACAGCGGCGTGATCTGCTTGCCGTTGTGAATTGCGGACCGTATCCGCAATGCTTCCATGGGAGCATTTTGCACGCCCGATTCCGTTGTCCTGCCGAAGCTCTACGTCGGCGAGAGCTAAGCGATAAGGTTGCTTACTAACTGACGATGGTGGCTGCGACCTAAGGAAACGATCATGACGGTGAAAGGCAACGAAATCCTCAACAGCGGCGTGGAGGGGGAGGTCCGCCAAGACCGTTTCGTTGGCGACCAGGACCTCACCCGGTGGAGCACCCGCTTCGGCCGGATCCTGGCCGGCGCGGTTCAACGGATCAGCCGCCTACTAGGTCCCCACGCCGCGCTTATAGTCACACTCATTGTCGGGGCGACGATCGCCGTTTCCCTATCTGCGGTCTTCGCCCAGGTGTACGAATCGGTGGTCGCGGCCGACGGCGTAGCGGGGTTGGACCATCCGGTTCTGGACACCGCCAAGACGGTCCGTTCCCCCGCTGTGGACGTCCTTGCCACGGCATACACCGACATCGGCGGCACGGTCGGCATGCCGGCTCTCGCCCTGACTGTCATGGTTGTACTGGCACTGCGGCGCCGATCCTGGACCCCTGTCATTCTCATCGTTACGGGCGGCGCCGGTTCTCTGCTGATGACCATCGCGGGCAAGCAGCTCATCGGCCGAACCCGCCCACCGCTGGTCGACGCCGTCCCGCCCTACGAGTACTCCGCATCCTTCCCAAGCGGCCATTCGCTGAACTCGGTCGTCATCGCCGGCATCGTCGCCTACCTGATAGTCCTCCGGCTGAGGTCCCAGCGCGCGCGGACACTGACCGTCATCCTCGCGGCACTCTTCGCCGCAACCATGGGGCTAAGCCGCGTCTACCTCGGACACCACTGGCTGACCGACGTGTTGGCCGCGTGGTCTCTCGGGGCGGCGTGGCTCGCGATGGTAATTACCGCCCACCGCCTGTACCTGACTGCCCGGACACACCGGTTGGGTGTCGCGTCCGCCGCCGTCCCGTAGGCTTCGTGGCGGAATCGCGGCGTGTCGGACATGACCACGTTTCCCCGGCGGCGTGATCGCGGCGCAGGACTACTACTTGGGCGTTAAACGCCGCTTGCTCTCCCAAAAAGTGGAAGGCCCCGCACCGCGGGGCCCTCCGAACTGCAGTGCCTAGACTCCTTCGCTGACGCGGTCAGGCTGCTCAACTGCGCTTTGCTCCAGCTTGGCGAGATAGGCCCACATCTTGGATTCCTCTGCCTGGACCTGAGGCTCAGGTGCCTCGTCTGGGCTCGTCTCCCGGCGCCCTTCAGCTTCCCGGGCGTGATCCTTCTTGTAGTACTGCCATCCCTCGCACGATGAATAGCACATCACCGGCCTCCTTACAGTGGGTGTACTTCCATCGTCCTCCCAATCTGATGGCGAGTCGACCCTGTGTCGATGCCTCAGTGCTTAGGCCTGATGCTTGCACTTATGCCAGGCGCGCGCGGACGATCTCACTTACCGCCTTGCCGTCGAATCGTCCGGCGACCTTGGCGGTCACAGGCTTCATCACGGCGCCCATCTGTCGCATTGACAGCTCAACACCGTCGGCCTTCAACGCTTCGATGGCCTCGTCGACTATTGCCTCCACCTCGTCTGCGCCCAGTGGCTGCGGCAGATATGTCTCGATGACCTCGGCTTCTGCGATTTCCGCAGCGGCGCGGTCATTTTCACCCGCCTCGGTGTAGATGAGGGCAGTATCCCGGCGCTTGGCGGCTTCCTTTTGCAGCAGGGCCATGACCTGATCGTCCTGCAGCTCGATCGGAGTCTTGCCGGACTTTTCCCGCGTGTCGATCTCGCCCAAGACGTTTCTCACGGTGGTGAGCGCGACCTTGTTGCGGTCCTTCATGTGGACGATAACGTCAGCGTGCAGGCGTTCCTTCAGTGTGGTCATGATTTCCTCATCGTGCTGTAGCGATTCGTGGTGGGCGGCTAGTAATTCAATCGTGCACCTTTAAGGACGCGCGTGCCGTCACCGGCAAAGACGCAAAGTCCCGTTAGGGTGGTGAAGGTTTGGGGCATGGGGACCCGCACCGGAAGGAAAGCACGGATGGAACGGCAAGGCGAAAAGCGTCCGGATCATGTAATGAGCAGGCGGCTTTTTACCTTCGCCACGGTTGCCGCGGCACTTAGCGGGTGCACGGATGCCGACCCGGGCGGCGGGAGCGGAACTAACACAGCGCCACCTCCGCGGATTCCCGCCTCAACCACTCCTGTCGCAGTCCCCCAGATGACGCGCACGCACGCACCCACCCCGCCCGGCAAGGACAGCATCGTCGCCGCCTTCAAAGGCCGCATTCCGCGGCAGTGGGGCCTGGAAGCGCCCGGAACCGTCAACAAACTCTCCGCAGGCAGCCGCGGGATCGCGCTGACTTTCGACTGCTGCGGCGGCCCCGGAGGAAACGGCGTGGACCAGGAACTCATCGACACCCTGCGCCGGACGGGGACACGTGCCACCTTCTTTCTTAATTTCCGCTGGATCCAGGCCCACCCGAAGCTCGCCAGGTCCTTGGCGGGCAATCCCCTGTTCGAGATCGGGAATCACGGCACCAGACATGTCCCCCTGTCAGTGACTGGCCGGAGCGCCTACGGAATCAGGGGCACCGCAAGCCCTGCTGAGGTTTACGACGAGGTCATGGTGAACCAGCAGGCGCTCCGCCGGCTTACTGGCGCGCCCACCCGCTACTTCCGACCCGGCACCGCTTACCTCGACGACGTCTCGGTTGCCATCGTCAGGAGATTGGGACTGATCCCCGTCTCGTTCAGCATCAACGGCGACGGCGGTGCAACGTACCCGGCGCCGGTCGTCTACGGCGAAGTCGCCGCAGCCAAACCCGGAGACATCATTATTGCCCACGCCAACCAGGCGCAGGGCGGTACCGCGGCGGGAGTCGCACGCGCCCTGCCCGTCCTGAAGGCCGCAGGCCTCAAGCCCGGCTGGCTCAATCTCGTCTAACCCCGCATCCAACGGCCGGCCACGGCTTCCGGCGGTAGCCTTGAACCCTATGGATCACTTAGCTGCACCAGCCCTGCCCATGCCCGAGCAATGGTGGGACCGCATTGTCGCCGGCTTCGCGAGGTCCGACATTCCTGCGGTGAGCGTGACCGAGCTGCTCGCCGTCGTCCTGGTCGCCGTCGTTCTTTCGGTCCCGCGCGCCACCTGGCGGTACTTCGGGCTTTTCGCAACAGTGACCCACGAACTGGGCCACGCCTTTGCGGCGCTCACCAGCGGCCAGCGGCTGGCCGGGATCAAATTGCGGCTGAATCATTCCGGCACCACCACCTCCTACACGCGCGGGCGCTTCGCCGCCGTCTGGTCCGGCTTTTGGGGTTATCCCGTCCCGGGCGTCACCGGTGCCGCGCTGGTATGGTCTGGCTTCAACGGCTGGGGCCCGGCCGCGATGTCCGCCGGGCTGCTGGTGCTGCTGGCGTCCCTGATGTTCATCCGCAACCTAGCCGGCGTGTTCATTCTTCTCGCCGCGGTCTTCGCCGCAGCCGCCCTCGTTCTCGCTGTGCCGGCCGCCTTCACCGGGCATGTGGCTATCATCCTGGGGCTCGCGCTGCTCGTGGCCGCCGTACGGGACCTGGCCAAACTCACCAACGTGCACCTCCGCCGCCGGGATCAGCTGCCGACGTCGGACGCGTACATCCTCTACCGGGCGACAGCTGTTCCATCAGGAGTCTGGATAGTCCTCTTCTCCCTGGTCGTGGCCGCATCGTGGGTGGTGGCCTGGCAGCCGATGTCGCACATCCTTGCAGCGGCCACATAGTCTGGAGTGATGAACCAGGAGTCCAGCACCGTCAAAGAACACAGCACAAAGGGCGCGTATGTCACGGGCGGAGAATTCAACCGGGACACCAGCTACATCGAGGACCGGATCACGAAAACCGGCGCAGCCGGGCCCAATGGGGAGCCCGGCTGGCCTGTGGAACCGGGCCGCTACCGGCTGATCGCCGCACGCGCCTGCCCCTGGGCAAACCGGACGGTCATCGTCCGCCGCCTGCTGGGCCTTGAAGACGCCATCTCCCTCGGCCAGCCCGGCCCCACCCACGATGCCCGGTCCTGGACCTTCGACCTGGATCCGGATGGGAAAGACCCTGTGCTCGGCATTGAACGCCTGCAGGAGGCCTACTTCCGGCGTTTTCCGGACTACCCGCGCGGCATCACGGTTCCGGCGATGGTGGACATCGCGAGCGGAGCCGTGGTGACAAACAACTATCCCCAGATCACCCTGGACTTCTCCACCGAATGGACCGAGTGCCACCGCCCCGGAGCTCCACAGCTGTACCCGGAGCACCTCCGCGAGGAAATCGACCGCGTCAACAAGCGGGTGTTCACCGAAGTCAACAACGGCGTGTACCGGTGCGGTTTCGCCGGCTCCCAAGACGCATACGACGCCGCCTACAGCCGCCTGTGGACGGCTCTCGACTGGCTTGAGGAACGGCTGGCAGCGCAGCGGTACCTCGTGGGCGATTCCATTACCGAAGCCGACGTCCGGCTCTTCACGACACTTGTCAGGTTCGACGCCGTCTACCACGGGCATTTCAAGTGCAACCGGAACAAACTCAGCGAGATGCCGGTCCTCTGGGCATATGCCAGGGACCTGTTCCAAACTCCGGGCTTCGGCGACACCATCGACTTCGTGCAGATCAAGCAGCACTACTACATCGTCCACGAGGACATCAATCCCACCGGCGTCGTCCCGGCGGGGCCGGACCTTTCCGGGTGGCTGACTCCGCACGGACGCGAGTCCTTGGGCGGAAGTCCTTTCAGCGAGGGCACTCCGCCAGGGCCCGTCAGGGCAGGGGAAGAAGTGGCCGCAGGGAACGGAGTCCGCTGACAGATTCCGTCGTGTCCGCAGCCCCCCGCGAGGACGCTGAGGGGTTAGTCCACTTGTCGCACTCCGTTCGCCACCCTAGTGTGGGGCCCGATGACCACCACGAAGCAGGACACCCCGGCCCAAGAGCCTCTTCCGCGTAGAGTTTGGCGGCTCACGTCAGCCAGCGTGACCCGGGCCCTGGCGGCACCGCGGTTGCAGCTGTCTGCCAAAGCGGGCCTGGCCGCCGGCATAGCATTTCTGATCGCACCGTTGATGCCGGGCTCCGCGGCCCATTACCCGTACTACGCTCCGCTGGGCGCGCTGGTGGCCATGTATGAAAATGTTGCCGGTTCCATGCGACAAGGACTTCAGACCCTCGTCGGCCTGGCGGCCGGGATCGGACTCGCTTTCGTCCTGATCAGCCTGGGCGCCACGCCGCTGAGCGTTGGCGTCGTGATGGCATTTGGCGTCCTGCTGGCCGGACTCCCCCGCCTTGGGGCCGGCCGGGACTGGATTCCGACGGCGGCTCTCCTGGTCCTGCTGGTGGGTGGACGGAACCCGGACGACTTTTCGTTCGGCTACCTGCTCCAAATGGGCGTCGGTGTTGCCGTGGGCGTCGTCGTAAACCTGCTCGTTTTCCCGCCCCTCCACTTCAATGCTGCCGCCCTGAGCCTGGCCGAGTTGCGGCTTGCCCTGGCCCGTCAGTTGTCGGACATGGGGGCGGCGATGCACGAAAAATGGCCGCCGGAGCACGAAGCCTGGTCGCAGCGGTCCGAAGAGCTGGCCAGGTCCGCCAGATCAGTCCGCGCCGCCGTCCAAAAGGCGGACGCTAGCAGGGAAGCCAATCCGCGCCGCCGTTTCCATCCGCGTGACGTGGACCTTGACTACCGCAACGTCCGTGACTTGGAGCGCATCACGTTCCATATCCAGGACATGACCGAGGTGCTTGCCGACGTCATCTGGAACAAGGACATGCCCTTCACCATCCCCCTGCCGTACAGCGAGCCCCTCGCCAAAGCCCTGGCCGCCGTCGGGGAAGTGCTCCGCTCAGCGGAGGAGGACGACGCCGGCCGGCAAGCAGAGCTGATAACTGCCGCACACGCTGCGGTCGATTCCCTGGAAAGGCGGATTGCCTCCGACGACGTCGACGCCGACGCCCCCAGCGCCGCGGAATCCATTTTGCTGAGCCTGCACCGGATACTGCGGGTCGCCCGCGCGGACTGCCAGTAGGCAGACCGAGCTACAGCGCCGCCACTGAACCGCTGAAATGCTTCCGGCCCGAACGCGGGTTCCAGGCCACGTAGTCCGATCGCAGCCAGGCCGCAGCCTCCGTCTGGACGGTGCTGATGTCCAGGCCGACTGGCGCCGGAAGGAATACCGGTGCTTCAAACGTGACGTCCCAACGGAATGAGTCGCCCTTGGCTGCACCGACATCAGCCAGAGCCCGCGAGGCCAGGTACATCCCGTGCGCAATCGACCGCCGCATGCCCAGGGCCTTGGCGGACAGGACGCTGAGGTGGATGGGGTTGAAATCCCCTGACACTGCGGCGTACGCCCGCCCTGCATCCACGCCCAGTTGCCAGACGGCGGTGGGATCCGGGGCTTTGAAGTTCCCCGGCCGCTCGGCGGCGGACGCTTTGTCGATGCCGGGAAGGAATACTCCCTTCGCCAGGTACGTGGAAACGCCCCGCCAGCGCACGGTGTCGTCGCCGGACACCCGGACCTCGGTAACTATGTCCAACTGCGTTCCAGACCTGTGCGCCCGGAGTGCTTCCGCCCGGGCAGTAACGTCCAGCGGCTCGGTGAACCGAACGGGGCTGCGCTGCTCAACAACATTACGGAGATGGATCATTCCCAGCAGCGGCAGGGGAAAGTCGTCGCGGTTCATGACGCTCATGGACACGGGGAACGCCAGCGCGTGAATGAACCCGGCTGGCAGCACGTCGCTGGCGGTTTCACCGATCAGGTGTTGATAGGCGGTGAGGTTTCCGACGTCGGCCTGCACTCCCCGAACTTCGTGGCCCACCGAAGGCAGCCCCGCACCCGCTGGGGAGCCAAGGATCCGTCGCCGGGCCGCCGCCGCGGCCGCGTTCACATAGAGTTTCGAAAGGGACGGCATCTCGCCCAGGATGATGGGCTGGCCGGTGTTCATGCACCCACCAGGTTTTGTCCGCAAACCCTCAGTACCTCTCCGGAAATGCCTCCTGCGGCGTCGCTGGCGAGAAAGGCAATGGCCTCGGCCACGTCCTCCGGACGACCGCCCTGCTGCAGTGAATTGAGCCGCCTCGCAACCTCGCGTGTGGCGAACGGGATGCGGGCCGTCATCTCCGTTTCGATGAACCCGGGGGCCACGGCATTGATCGAGCCGCCACGCTCCGCGAGCAGCGGCGCCGTGGCGCGGACCATGCCGATCACGCCTCCCTTGGAGGCTGCGTAGTTGGTTTGGCCTCGGTTGCCGGCGATGCCGCTGGTTGACGCGACTGACACGATCCTGGGAGCCGAGCGGAAATGCTCGGAAGCCAGCAGCTCCTCATTGATCCGCAGCTGGGCGGCAATGTTCACGCCGATCACGGAGCTCCAGCGCCCGTGATCCATGTTGACGAGCAGCTTATCCCGGGTGATGCCCGCGTTGTGGACCACGACGTCCAGGTGCCCGTGGCGTCCGACGGCATGGTCAATGATCCGCTGGCCGGCATCGTCCCGGCTGACGTCGAGCTGCAGCGCTGTGCCCCGGACTTCGTTGGCAACGTCGGCCAGATGGTCACCTGCGGCCGGAATATCGACCACCACCACCGCGGCACCGTCACGGTGCAGCGTCCGCGCAATGGCCGCGCCGATGCCGCGGGCGGCCCCGGTAACCACGGCGACTTTTCCGGCGAGCGGTTTGTCAGCGTCGGCAGGCAGCCTTCCCGCTGTTGAGCCGATCCGCACGAACTGGCCGTCCACAAAGGCGGACCGGCCCGAGAGAAAGAAGCTGAGCGCTCCGAGCGCCGCAGGCGACGTGGCGCTGACATCCTCGGCGAGGACAATACCGTTGCCCGTGGCGCCGGCGCGCAGTTCCTTGGCCAGTGAGCGCAGCAGCCCGTCGACGCCCTGCCGGACTGCGGCGGCGGCGGGTGTGGCTCCGTCGGGAGCGCGCGAAACAGTGACCACGCGTCCGTTCGGAGCCAGGTCGCGCAGCGAAGGGGCTGCCGTCAGAACCGGCTGTTCGAGGTCGGCCGGTGACTCCAGATCGTCCAGAACCAGCACGATCGCGCCGAGCCTTTCCTTGGGAACGGCGTGCCGGCGGACGTCCAGGTCCCACTCAAGGAGCTGTGCCGCGAGCGCGTCTGCCCCCGGGCTGGAACCTTCGACCAGGACCGGTCCGCTGATGAGGGGCTGGCCGGGCTCGTAGCGCCGCAGCACGGCAGGCTGCGGGAGTCCGAGCTTCTTGGCGACGTCCCGGCCCAGCCCCTTGCTGACCAGCCGCGTGTAAGTGTCAGTCATGAGATATCCCTAGTGTGCTTCCAGAAGTGCCACGACGCCCTGGCCACCGGCGGCGCAGACAGAGATGAGTCCGAGCGCCGGACGCCCGTCCACCGTCCCCTTGTCGTGCAGCATCTTGGCGAGTGACGCAACAATCCGGCCGCCAGTCGCGGCAAACGGGTGTCCCGCTGCCAGTGATGATCCGTTGACGTTGAGCCTGGCACGGTCCACCTTGCCGAATGCTCCGTCCAGCCCGAGCCGGGTGCGCCCGAATTCCTCGTCTTCCCAGGCAGCCAGCGTGCTCAGCACGGTCCCGGCAAAAGCCTCGTGGATTTCGAAAAAGTCGATGTCATCCAGTGTCAGGCCATTGCGCGCCAGCAGCCGAGGCACAGCGAAGGCGGGAGCCATGAGCAGACCGTCCTTTCCGTGCACGAAGTCCACGGCGGCGGCCTCGCCGTCAAGGACTGTGGCGAGCTTGGGCAGACCGTGCTGGTCCGCCCACTCTTCCGAGGCAAGCAGCACAGTGGAGGCGCCGTCCGTCAGCGGAGTGGAGTTGCCTGCCGTCATCGTGGCCGCCGAGCCCAGGTTCCGGCCGAAGACCGGCTTCAGGGATGCAAGCTTCTCGAGGGTGGTGTCTGCCCTGAGGTTGGAATCCCTGCTGAGCCCGCGGTAGGGCGTGAGGAGGTCATCGAAGAATCCGGACTCATAAGCGGCTGCGAGGTTGCGGTGGCTGTTGTAGGCCAGCTCGTCCTGGGCCTGGCGAGTGATCTTCCACTGGGCTGTGGTCAAGGCCTGGTGCTCCCCCATGGACAGGCCCGTCCGGGGCTCGCCCGTGTTGGGCGCATCGGGGGCGAGGTCCTTGGGCCGGAGGCGGGCGAGGATCTGCAGGCGCTGCGGCAGCGTCTTCGCACGGTTGAGGTCCAGCAGGACTTCGCGGAGGCCCTCACTGACGGCGATCGGGGCATCGGACGCTGAGTCGACGCCGCCGGCGATGGCCGACTGGATCTGCCCGAGCCTGATTTTGTTGGCGAGGCCCAGCACAGTTTCCAAACCGGTGGCGCAGGCCTGCTGGAGATCGTACGCGGGAGTTTCGGCCGACAGGGCGGAGCCCAGGACAGCCTCTCGGGTGAGGTTGAAATCACGTGAGTGCTTCAGCACGGCACCGGCGGCGACTTCGCCGATCCGCTCGTCCTGCAGCCCGAAGCGGGCGATCAGTCCGTCCAGCGCCGCGGTGAGCATGTCCTGGTTGGAGGACTTCGTGTAGGCTCCGCCGGTCCGTGCAAACGGGATCCTGTTGCCGCCGACCACCACAGCCTTTCGGAGAGCCTGTGCCCCACGAAGGGTGGCTTCTTCTGGTCCGGTTAGTGACTGTCCATCGACGGACATGATCTGTCTCCTTTGATCCGCGCTAGTTATCGATACCCAGCGTACCTGATACGCTGGGTATCGTGAACATGAACCGGCCCCACCGACTTCCCGAGCCCGTACCCGCCGCTGTCGACGGCCGCGCCTCCCGCTGGCAGTCGCATCGTGAGGAGCGGCGGCGGGAGCTCATCAAGTCCGCCCGACGAGCTGTTCACGCCCTCGGAAGCGATGCGTCGATGGAGGACATCGCGGCCGCAGCCGGGACATCAAAGTCTGTCTTCTACAGGTACTTCGGGGACAAGGCCGGCCTTCAGCAGGCAGTGGGCGAAGTGGTGTTGAGCCAGATGCAGCGGCGCATCCAGGAGGCGGCCCAGAGCGCCCAGACGCCGCGCGAGGGCCTCTTCGCCATGGTCTCTGCCTATCTGCAGATGGCCGAGACGAGTCCCAACGTGTACGCGTTCGTGACCCGGCACTCGGCCGCGGAGCAGGACGGCGGCCAGACCACCATTGCCACGGCCGGGGCCCTCGGTCACTTCTTCGATTCCATTGCCGAGATGATTGCCCGGCCCATGCGCACGCATCTCGGCGCCGGCAAGGAAGCGGTCATCGGATACTGGCCAAACGCCGCCATCGGGCTGGTCCGCAATGCCGGCGAACAGTGGCTGGCCAGCCCGGTCTCCCCCGAGAAGCCCGACCAGGACGCAATGGCCCGCCAGATTACGGCGTGGCTGTGTGTGGGCATCGCACCAGAACTTACCGACGTTCAATAAACCCGTTCAACAACCCCTCAAATTGTCAGAACCAACGAAGGAATCGACATGACTGAAGTAGCGGACCGCCCCACGGGCGCACCCTCCCGACCCGCGCCGGAAGGCAATGCCACGGGTCAGAGCGCCAACGGCCTGATCCCCGGCGGGACGCCCGCCGTCGACGTCGCCGCACTGGGTGAGCAGCTGCTCGGCAAATGGGCAGACGTCCGACGCCAGGCACGCGAGCTGGCCGCCCGCCCGGAACTGCACAAGACGGAAGGCCTCACCCACACCGAACACCGGCAGCGCACGTTCGGCCAGCTTCGGTACCTCGTGGACAAGAACGCCGTCCACCGCGCTTTCCCCACAGCCCTCGGCGGCTCCGATGACCACGGCGGAAACATCGCCGGCTTCGAGGAACTGGTCACGGCCGATCCCTCCCTGCAGATCAAGGCGGGCGTGCAGTGGGGCCTCTTCGGTTCCGCCGTGATGCACCTGGGCACCGGCGAGCACCACACGAAGTGGCTGCCTGGCATCATGAACCTCGACATCCCGGGATGCTTCGCCATGACGGAGACAGGGCACGGCTCGGATGTCGCCAGCATCGCCACCACCGCCACCTTCGACGCCGGCACGGAGGAATTTGTCATCAACACACCGTTCCGTGCAGCCTGGAAGGACTACATCGGCAACGCCGCCGTCGACGGCCTTGGCGCCGTGGTGTTCGCCCAGCTGGTCACGCGCGGCGTGAACCACGGGGTCCATGCGTTCTATGTCGATCTCCGCGATCCCGACACGAAGGAATTCCTCCCCGGTATAGGAGGCGAGGACGACGGCGTCAAGGGCGGCCTGAACGGGATCGACAACGGGCGCCTGCACTTCAGCAATGTCCGGATCCCCCGCACCAACCTGCTGAACCGCTACGGCGATGTGGACGCCGCCGGGAACTACAGCTCCCCGATCGCCAGCCCCGGCCGGCGCTTCTTCACCATGCTGGGCACCCTGGTCCAGGGCCGGGTCAGCCTCGACGGTGCCGCGGTGGCTGCCTCCAAGCTCGCACTCAAGACCGCCATTACCTACGCCACCGAGCGCCGCCAGTTCAACGCTTCCTCCCCCACCGAGGAGGAAGTCCTCCTCGACTACCAGCGCCACCAGCGCCGGCTCTTCACCCGCCTGGCAACCACGTACGCTGCCGCGTTCGCCCACGAGCAGCTGCTGGAGAAGTTCGACGACGTCTTCTCCGGTGCGCACGACACTGATGAGGACCGGCAGGACCTTGAGACGCTGGCCGCTGCCCTCAAGCCGCTCAGCACCTGGCACGCCCTCGACACCCTGCAGGAGTGCCGCGAGGCCTGCGGCGGCACCGGCTTCCTGATCGAAAACCGCTTCGCGTCGCTCCGCGCCGACCTCGACGTCTACGTCACTTTCGAGGGCGACAACACGGTCCTCCTCCAGCTTGTGGCAAAGCGGCTGCTGGCTGACTACGCCAAGGAATTCCGCAGCGTCACGTTCGGAGTCCTCGCGCGCTACGTGGTCAACCAGGCGGCCGGAACTGCCGTCCACCGTACCGGGCTCCGGGGAGTGGCACAGTTCGTCGCCGATAACGGCCTTCCCCAGAAGGCAGCAATTGCCCTGCGCGATGAGGATAGCCAGCGGGCGCTCCTGACAGACCGGGTGCAGTCGATGGTCGCCGAGGCCGCAGCTGCCCTCAAGGGCGCCAACAAGCTGCCGCAGGACCAGGCTGCTGCAGTGTTCAACCAGCACCAGGACGAGCTGATCGACGCGGCCCAGGCCCACGCCGAACTGTTGCAGTGGGAAGCTTTCACCGAGGCTCTCCCCAAGGTTGCGGACCCCGGAACAAGGGCTGTCCTCACGTGGCTACGGGATCTGTTCGGGCTGTCCCTGATCGAGAAGAACCTTTCTTGGTACCTCATGAACGGCCGGCTCTCGATGCAGCGCGCGCGGACCGTGGGCGACTACATCAACAGGCTTCTGGTCAAGATCCGTCCCCACGCGCTGGATCTTGTGGATGCCTTCGGATACGGCCCGGACCACCTCCGTGCAGCGATCGCCACCGGCGCGGAGAAGGTCCGCCAGGACGAGGCACGGAACTTCTACCGTGCGCAGCGCGCCAGCGGTGACGCCCCGGTGGAGGAGAAGTCGCTCCTGGCGCAGAAGGGCTAATCTGCGTTAAGTGCCCGACGGCGGCGCTCCCCACCGAAGGGGAGCGCCGCCGTCGCGCTTTACTGCCTTGCTTTACTGCATGTGGGCAGTCCTGCTTGAGTGCCGGCTATTTGAGGACGGAACGGTAGACATCGAGGGTGGTCTCAGTGATGGATTCCCAGGAAAAATGCTCCTCGGCCCGGCGCCTGCCGGCCTCGCCCATGGTGCGGGCGCGGTCGGGGTCAGAAACAACCTCGGTAAGGGCAGCGGCAAACTCGCTGACGAACTTTTCCGGATCCAGCGGGGTGCCGGTGCCGTCGGTGACCTGTTCAATATCCACGAGGAGCCCGGTTTCGCCGTGCTGGACCACCTCGGGGATGCCGCCGGTGGCGCTGGCCACCACGGCGGCGCCGCAGGCCATGGCCTCGAGGTTCACGATGCCGAGCGGTTCGTAGATGGAGGGGCAGGCGAAGGCGGTGGCGTGGCTGAGGACCTGGATGAGCTCGTTGCGGGGCAGCATCCGCTCAATGAGCACCACTCCGCTGCGCTGGCTCTGGAGTTCCTCGATCAGGCGTGCGGTCTCCGCGGCGAGCTCGGGCGTGTCCGCAGCCCCGAGGCACAGCACCAGCTGCACATCGGCGGGGAGCTTCGCGGCAGCGCGCAGCAAGTAGGGAACACCCTTCTGGCGCGTGTTGCGGCCAACGAACACCACGCTGGGAAGGTCGGGGTCGATGCCGAGCGCACGGACGGCGTCGTGGTTCTCGTCGCGGTTCCACAGGCTAACGTCGATGCCGTTGTGCACCACCTTGACCTTGGCAGGGTCCACCTCGGGGTAGCTGCGCAGGATGTCCTGGCGCATGCCTTCGGAGACGGCGATGATGGCCGCGGCGGCCTCATAGGCTGTCTTCTCCACCCAGGAGGACAGTGCGTAGCCGCCGCCGAGCTGCTCAGCCTTCCACGGGCGCAGCGGCTCCAGGCTGTGGGCGCTCAGCACATGCGGGATGCCGTGCAGCAACGAGGCCAGGTGTCCCGCCATGTTGGCGTACCAGGTGTGCGAATGCACAACGTCGGCGCCCGCGATGTCCGGCACGATCCGCAGGTCCACGCCGAGCGTCTGGACCGCGGCGTTGGCGGAACCGAGATCCTCCGGCACGGAGTAGGAGGTCACGGCCGCCCCGTGGTAGTCGGCGTCCCGGGGCGCCCCAAAGGCACGCACCTGCAGGTCGACGTGCTTGGCCAGGACCCGGCTCAGCTCGGCCACGTGGACGCCCGCACCACCATAGATCTCCGGCGGGAACTCTTTAGTCACAATGTCTATTCGCACGATACCCAAGGTAGTCGTTACGGTTGAACTGTTCTAGTGTGAAGAAGTCCGGGCGTGCCGGACTGTTGGGGAAGTTACGAAGGCGTACAGGAGCGACCACATGCCGTTGAATAAGAAAGTCCTGGCCATTGTCCTCGCGGGCGGCGAGGGAAACCGCCTCATGCCGCTGACGGCGGACAGGGCCAAACCCGGCGTGCCCTTTGCGGGAAGCTACCGGCTGATCGACTTTGCCCTGTCCAACCTCGTGAATTCCCGCTATCTGCAGATCGTGGTCCTGACGCAGTACAAGTCCCACAGCCTTGACCGCCACATCTCCGAAACCTGGCGGATGTCCACCCAGCTGGGCAACTATGTTGCCTCGGTTCCCGCGCAGCAGCGCGTGGGCAAGAGCTGGTTCCTTGGCAGCGCCAACGCCATCTACCAGTCCCTTAACCTGATCCGCGATGCCAACCCGGACATCGTGGTCGTCGTTGGCGCCGACCACGTATACCGCATGGATTTCGCGCAGATGGTGGAGCAGCACGTCCGCAGTGGTGCGAAAGCAACGGTCGCCGCCGTCCGCCAGCCGCTGCACATGGCGGACCAGTTCGGCGTGATCGAGGTGGATCCCGAAGACTCCCAGAAGATCGCGGCATTCGTTGAGAAGCCGTCCTCCACCCCCGGGCTGGCCGCGGACCCCACCCAGTTCCTGGCTTCCATGGGCAACTACGTGTTTGACGCCGACGCCCTGGTGGACGCCCTGCACGTCGACGCCGAACGCCTGGACACGAAGCACGACATGGGCGGCGACATCATCCCCTACTTCGTGAACCAGGGCGAGGCCGGGGTGTACGACTTCACACTCAACGACATCCCGGGATCCACCGAACGCGACCGCACCTACTGGCGCGACGTCGGCACCATCGACTCCTTCTACGACGCCCACATGGACCTGATCTCTCCCCTGCCGGTGTTCAACCTGTACAACTCCGAATGGCCCATCTACACGCGGCAGAGCATCTCCCCGCCCGCCAAGTTCGTCCGCGGCGACAACAACGCCGTGGGAACGGCCCTTGACTCCATCGTTGCCAGCGGCGTGGTCATCTCGGGCGGCATCGTGGAAGGCTCGGTCCTGTCCAACGACGTCTACGTCGGAACGGCAAGCCGCGTTGTGGATTCGGTTTTGATGGACAAGGTCCAGATCGGCGCGGGTGCGGTGGTCCGCCGCGCCATCATCGACAAGAATGTTAAGGTTCCCGCTGGTGCCGCGATCGGCCTTGATCCGGAACTCGACCGGGCCCGCGGCTTTAAGGTCACCGACTCAGGCATCACCGTGCTCTCCAAGGGGCAGGCCGTACCGGAACCGGACGACGCCGAGCGGAAGCTTTCGGCGGCCAATCTGCACCTGGTTCCCAACGCGGTGAAGGCCGCCACGGAGAACTACCCCGAAGTGCACAGTTCCGTGGAACAGGTAAGCCAGGTCCAGGCCGCCTCCGTGGGATCCAACTCTCCGTCCAGGTAGGCGCCCGGCCCCCGCGCCGAGCGGCCGCCCCCGGAAACCTTGAGGCAGGCCTGAGGCTCAACAGGCTGTAAAATCAGACCAATGAGCACCTCCGATCTGACGCCTGAAGAGATTCAGGCCTGCCTCAAGGTTTTGCACACCATCCACGTCTATGACGAGGAGCACCCGGACTACGTCTCGGTGCGCCGTGCCACCGGGAAGATGTTCAAGGCCGTCAAGCGGCACCGCCGGGTCTCGAAGCGCGACCTCATCGCCGAGGCCGACCGCGCTGTACTGGCGCAAACCGCCACGGCCGCCCCTGACCGGATCGACGACGAGACAAGGGGCAACAAGCTCGCCCCCTCCGCTACCGGCAAGGTGGCCGGCCACCTGATCAGGTCCCGGCCCTGCTACATCTGCAAGCAGCACTACACGCAGGTGGACGCCTTTTACCACCAGCTTTGCCCGGAGTGCGCCGCTTTTAGCCACACCAAGCGCGACGCCCGGACGGACCTCACCGGACGCCGGGCCCTGCTCACGGGCGGCCGCGCCAAGATCGGCATGTACATTGCACTCCGGCTGCTCCGCGACGGGGCGCACACCACCATCACCACCCGCTTTCCCAAGGACGCCGCACGCCGTTTCGCTGCCATGGAGGACAGTGCGGAGTGGCTGCACCGGCTGAGGATCGTGGGCATCGACCTGCGCGATCCCTCCCAGGTCATGGCGCTCACCGATTCGCTGAACGCCGCGGGCCCTCTGGACATCATCATCAACAACGCAGCGCAGACCGTGCGCCGCTCGGGCAACGCGTACAAGCCCCTCGTGGATGCGGAAGACGAGCCGCTCCCGGCGGCCCTCGAGCCGGCCAACGGAGGTCCCGAGCTGGTCACCTTCGGCCATGCCCATGACAAGCATCCCCTGGCCCTTGCCAGCAGCGTCACGGAGCACCCCGTGCTCGCCGGCGATGCCATCACCTCGCTGGCCCTCTCTACTGGTTCTGCGTCATTGGAACGCATCGCGACCGGCACCGCCATCGACGCCGGCGGACTGGTCCCCGACCTCGCCACGATCAACAGCTGGACCCAGGTGGTGGACGAGGTGGACCCGCTGGAGATGCTGGAAGTCCAGCTGTGCAACGTCACCGCGCCCTTCCTGCTCGTCAGCAGGCTGCGGGACGCCATGAAGCGCTCCACAGCCCACCGGAAATACATCGTGAACGTCTCCGCCATGGAGGGCCAGTTCTCCCGTGCCTACAAGGGGCCGGGCCATCCCCACACGAACATGGCCAAGGCCGCCCTGAACATGATGACCCGGACCAGCGCCCAGGAGATGCTGGACAACGACGGCATCCTTATGACGGCGGTGGACACCGGCTGGATCACCGACGAGCGCCCGCATTACACCAAGGTCCGGCTGATGGACGAAGGCTTCCATGCACCCCTGGACCTTGTGGACGGGGCGGCACGGGTCTACGACCCCATCGTCATGGGAGAGAACGGTGAAGACCAATACGGCGTTTTCCTCAAGGACTACAAGCCGAGCCCCTGGTGAGAGGCCGTCCTCCGGGTCATGACCTCCCCGTGCGCGGCCCGTGGCCGTACGATGTGTCCATGAACAGTGCACCGCACGACGGCAAGCTCACATTCGACGACTGCTGGGAACTGCTGGCCTCAGCCACCGTCGGCAGGCTGGCCCTCATCATCGACGGGCATCCGGAAATCTTCCCCGTCAACTTCGTCATTGAGCGCCGCAGCATCGTGTTCCGCACGGCCAGCGGGACGAAGCTCTGGGGTTCCATGGAAGAGGAGCCCGCCGCCTTCGAGATTGACGGCTACGACGCCCGGACCGAAGAGGCCTGGAGCGTTGTGGCGCGGGGCGGCACCGTGGCAGTGGACGACCCCGCCGAGCGCGCTGCGGCGGACGCCCTTGGCCTGGAGCCGTGGGAGCCCGGAACTAAATCACACTATGTGCGGCTGTCGCCGAAAGCCCTGACCGGCCGGCGGTTCAAGGTCAACGCCCCCGATGTCTGGAACACCCGGCTTGGCGACCAGCGCCGGGCGTCCTTCGAGTAGCCCGCCGCCCCTTCCGGCAGTCGCAAGAGTCGACGCGGTGGGCCCGCTCACGCCTGCGGCCCTGCCGCGTGTGGCGCACTGGCGAGCGTGTCGGAGCGGGCGTAGGCTCTGGTCCATGACTAATGTGCAGCCCGCCGCAGCGTCCCGGGAATCCGTGGAACACCTGGAATCAAGCCAGTGCTGGGAGCTTCTCCGGCAGGTTTCGGTCGGCCGGCTGGCCGTCTGGGTGGAGGACCATCCGGACATCTTCCCGCTCAATTACGCTGTGGACCACGGCACCCTGGTGTTCCGGACTGCCGAGGGAACCAAACTTGGCGGCGCCCTGGGCGACGCGCCCGTAGCGCTGGAAGCCGACGGCGTAGATGCCGGTTCCGGAATGGCCTGGAGCGTGGTGGTCAAGGGCAAAGCCGCGGCCCTCAAGGACACCGCTGAAATCCTTGATTCGGCGTCCCTCTACCTTTTCCCGTGGCAGGCCGGGCAGAAAGACCACTTCGTCCGGATCACTCCGGACTCCATCACCGGCCGGCGTTTCAACGTGACACCGCCGCTCACCTGGTGGACGCAGCTCAGCGGCGCCGTAAAGTCCTCCCCGGAGTAGGATCCCCTGGCCGAAAACCCGGCCGTCAGGCCAGCCGGGTGATCTCCACGCTCACGCTGAGCGTGGATCCCCCGCCGCCGGACAGGATGCCTTTGAGCGGCGGCACGTCGCGGTAGTCGCGGCCGCGGGCCACGGTGACGTGGAAATCTCCGGCCGGTTTGTGGTTGGTGGGGTCCCAGCTGCGCCATTCGCCGTCCCACCACTCCAGCCACGCGTGGGACTGGCCGGCAACGGACTCGCCGATGTCCGCCGTCGAACGCGGGTGCAGGTACCCGGAGACATACCGGGCGGGGATGCCGCTGCTGCGCAGCGCTCCGATGGCCAGATGGGCGAGGTCCTGGCATACGCCCTGCCTCTGCGTCCAGGCTTCCTCGGCGCTGGTGGTGACGCCGGTGGTGCCCTTCATGTAGGTCATCTCGCCGCGCATCCATTCGAAGACTGCCAAGGCGGCCTCATGCGGGTTCTTTCCGGCCACGACGCCGGGGATGATGCCGAGCACTTCCTCGCCCGGGCCGGTCAGCTGGGACTGGGGTGCCCAGTCGCTGAACTGGTTGAGGACCTCCGGCGAGGAAAGGACGTCCCAGCCCACGATGTCCGCCTCCGCGGGAATGCGTTCCACCCTGTGGACTTCGACGGTGGTGGTGGACAGGACCTCGAGGTACTCGTGCGGCATCTGCATGTCGAACGCGGTGACCCGGGTGCCCCAGTAGTCGCGGTAGCTGCTGACCGCTGCCTGGGACGGGGAGACCTTCATCGAGGACTCCAGCACCACCTGCTGCGGATCCGTCAGCGGCGTCATGCGAGCCTCGTTGTAGGACAAGGTGACGCGCTTGTTGTACTTGTAGCCGGTGTTGTGAATGATGCTCAGCCGGGTCATGAAACTTCTCCCACCCAGGCCAGTTCGTCCGCCTGATTGAAGTACTTACGGGAAATGGCGTCCGAGGCCTGCGAAACAGCCTTCTGCACGCGCTCCATGTGCTCCGGCAGCTCCGACATGAGGTCGTCGGTCCGGTGGAACTCGAGGAAGGTGCGCGCCTGGCCGACGATCCGGCGGGCGTCGTTGATGAAGCCGACGCGCTGCGCCGAAGGATCCAGCTTCGCCAGGCACTCGTCGGCATCCCGCAATGCGTAGACAATCGAGCGCGGGAAGAGCCGGTCCAGCAGGAGGAACTCGGCCGCGTGCTGGTCTCCGAAGGCGGCACGGCGCGTGCGCAGGAAGGACTCGTAGGCACCGGCGCAGCGCAGCATGTTCACCCAGGACATGCCTGCGGACAGGACGTCGCGGGTGGAGAGCATGCGGGCCGTCATGTCGGCCCGTTCAAGCGAGCGTCCGAGGGCCAGGAAGAGCCAGCTGTCATCGTGGCTGACGGTGGTGTCCGCCAGGCCGCTGACCATTGCAGTCCGTTCCAGCACCCAGTGGCAGTAGCGGTAGGTGCCCACCACGTCCTTGCGGTGCTGGTTGAGGCCGTAGTACGTGGTGTTAAGGCTTTCCCACAGGCCGGACGACACCGTCTCACGGGCACGGCGGGCATTCTCACGTGCGGCGCCGAGTGACCCGGCGATGGATGTGGCGCTGTGCTTGTCATACGCGAGGGCGTGCAGCAGTTCCTCGAGTCCGAACTCCTCGCTCTGCGGGCGCGCTCCCATGACCGCGAGCAGTTCGCGGGCAACGCTGCGCCGCTCCTCAGTGGGCAGGTGGTTCAGCCGTTCGAGGTGGACGTCCAGGATGCGGGCCGTTCCGTCGGCCCTTTCAACGTAGCGGCCGATCCAAAAAAGGGACTCGGCGATTCGGCTAAGCATGTGCGGCTACCTCCTGCGCGAGCGTGGTGGCGGGAAATCGGTCTGATGACATGGCTGCGGATGCGGGCATGAGCGGCGCCTGCCGCCTCACTGCTGCTGCTCCGACTGCCGGTCGCGCCAGTTGCTCTCGACCGGCCACACGGAGACCCGCTCCCGGACGGTGATGGACTGCCGCGGCAGTCTCTCCACGGGGACCTGCGGGGAATCTGCCAGCACCCAGGTGTCCTTGGACCCGCCGCCCTGGCTGGAGTTCACAATCAGGGAACCCTCCTTCAGGGCAACGCGGGTGAGGCCGCCGGGAAGGACCCAGACGTCGTCGCCGTCGTTGACGGCGAAGGGGCGGAGATCCACGTGGCGGGGCCCGAACTTGTCCCCGCTGAGCGTGGGCACCGTCGAGAGCTGCAAAACCGGCTGGGCAATCCAGCCGCGGGGATCAGCGACGACGCGCTTGCGCAGGGCTTCCAGTTCCTCCTTGGACGCGTCCGGGCCGATCACGAGGCCCTTGCCGCCGGAACCGTCAACCGGCTTGACCACCAGTTCGTGGAGCCGGTCGAGGACATGCTCGCGCGCTTCCTTTTCTTCCAGCCGGAAGGTGTCCACGTTGGCGATGACGGGTTCTTCGCCGAGGTAGTAGCGGATCAGGTCCGGAACGTAGCTGTAGACCAGCTTGTCGTCAGCCACGCCGTTGCCCACGGCGTTGGCGATGGTCACGCCGCCGGCGCGGGCGGCATTCACCAGGCCCGGGCAACCC
Source organism: Arthrobacter sp. 10L430 (assembly GCF_056395245.1). Taxonomy (NCBI): domain Bacteria; kingdom Bacillati; phylum Actinomycetota; class Actinomycetes; order Micrococcales; family Micrococcaceae; genus Arthrobacter; species Arthrobacter sp. 10L430. Next base: position 26,319 of record NZ_JBFTJD010000028.1, read on the forward strand.
AGCATGGAATCGGAGCGGAACTGCAGCGGGTCGAGGAAGTCGTCGTCGATCCGCTTGTAGATGACGTCCACCCGCTGTTCACCGGCGGTGGTGCGCATGTACACGCGGTTGCCGCGGCAGATGAGGTCGCGGCCCTCCACGAGCTCCACGCCCATCAGCCCGGCGAGGAGGGTGTGCTCGAAGTACGCGCTGTTGAAAACACCCGGGGTCAGCACCACAACGGTGGGATCGTCGACGCCGGAAGGCGCCGTCTTACGCAGGGCGGACAGCAGCCGGCGGGGGTACTCCTCCACCGGACGGATGAGCTGCTGGCCGAACGCCTCCGGGAGGCCCTTCGCCATCGCACGCCTGTTTTCCAGCACGTAGCTGACCCCTGAGGGGACGCGGACGTTGTCCTCAAGAACGCGGAAGGTCCCTTCCGCATCGCGCACCACGTCGATGCCGGAGATATGCACGCGCACGCCGCCGGCCGGTTCGAAGCCGTGGACGGCGCGGTGGAAGTGCGCGCTCGTGGTGACCAGCTGCCTGGGGATCACACCGTCGGACACGACCGTCATTTTGTCGTAGACGTCATTGAGGAAGGCCTCAAGAGCCCGGACCCGCTGGGCTACGCCGCGTTCCAGCACGTCCCACTCGTCGGCGGGGATCACCCGCGGAACGATGTCCAGGGGGAAGGGGCGTTCCTCGCCGGCGAAGTCAAAGGTCACGCCGCGGTCCAGGAACGTGCGCGCCATCGAGTCTGCGCGGGCGGTGACGTCCGCGAGGGAAAGCTCCCGGAGAGCGCCGGCGACCTGCCCGTAGGACGTGCGGGCCATCTGCCCGGGGGCAAACATCTCGTCATAGGCGCCCGTGCGGCCGGCCGCCTCAGAGTAATCCTGGAATAGGTCAGACATGGTCATTAGCCAACCACCTTTTTGTTGCGAATTCATTTCCGGACCCCGTCCTGGCGTGTTGGCGGGTCCTCCCGGTTGGTCTTTTGCCGCCCCTGTCCGGCATGGTAGGGACGTGCCAGACTTCCGATCCCCGACGACGCCGCCGCCGCAGCTGCGCAGGGTGGTGCACCAGAACCTTACCCGGAATCTGCCCGGCCTGCTGACGGCCGTGGTGGCACTGGCCATTGCCTTCTCCGTCCATGCCGCGGTTCCGGCCCTTCCGGCGATGACACTGGCCGTGGTCCTTGGGCTGCTGGCGGCCAACCTGCCGTTCACGGCGGTGTGGACGGCAGGACGGGCCCGGCCTGGACTGGACTTCGCCGGGAAGCACCTGATGCGCGGCGGCATCGTGCTGCTTGGACTCAAGGTGGGAATTGCAGACGTGCTGGGCCTCGGCTGGACATCCCTGCTGCTGATTGCGGGTGTGGTGCTGGCCAGCTTTGCCGGCACGTACGGAATTTCCCGCCTCTTCAGGCTTCCGCGGGAAGCCTCCCTCTTGATCGCCACGGGGTTTTCCATCTGCGGCGCTTCGGCGATCGGTGCCATGGCCGCGGTGAGGCGGATCAGGCACCCGGACACCGTCCTGCCGGTGGCTCTCGTGACGCTCTGCGGCACGCTGGCCATCGGCGTGCTGCCGCTGTTGGTCCATCCGCTGCGCCTCAGCCCCGAGATTTTCGGCGCGTGGACCGGCGCCTCGGTCCACGACGTCGGCCAGGTGGTGGCCACGGCGCAGACCGCAGGTCCTGCGGCGCTGGCGATCGCCGTCGTCGTCAAACTGACACGGGTCATCCTGCTGGCTCCCATGGTGGCGGCAGCGGGAGTGCACCAGCGGATCGTTTCGGTCCGCCGTACACACCGCGCCGGGAAGGTACAGCCGGGCGCAAACGCGGAGCTGCCCCTGGTGACCCCGGAGAGGCTGCCGCCCGTGGTTCCGCTCTTCGTCGTCGGGTTCGTGGTGCTCGTGGCGCTGCGCTCCACCGGATGGGTCTCTGCCGGCTGGCTTGAAGCGGCGGCCGCACTGCAGGACATCCTGCTCGGGGGTGCGCTTTTCGGGCTCGGGTCCGCGGTGCGCATCCACACCCTGCTGCACACGGGGCTCCGGGCAGTGATGGCGGCGCTGGCCGCCTGGCTGCTGATAGCGGTCCTTGGCCTGGCCGCCGCTTTCCTCATGATTCAATAGCGGAGTGTCGAATGAGAACCTCCAGCGCAATGAAGCGGCAGAACGGTCAGCACTGATCACCACCCACGGCTACGACGTCTCCCTCGACGTCCGCAACGCGCCCGATCAGGACGCGGCCGGCTACACCAGCCGGACCACCATCACCTTTTCGGCACGCGAACCGGGAACATCGACATTCCTGGATTTCATCGGCGACGTCCAGAGCGTGGTCCTCAACGGCACCGAACTGCCGGCGGCCGGGATCGTGGACGGTTCGCGGATCCGGCTGGACGAACTGCAGGCCGAGAACACGGTGACGGTCACAGGAACCGCCCGTTACAGCCGGTCCGGCGAGGGCATGCACCGGTTCTTCGATCCCGCGGACGGCCAGTGCTACCTGTACACCCAGTACGAGCCCGCCGATGCCCGCCGGGTGTTCGCAAACTTTGAACAGCCGGACCTCAAGGCCTCCTTCACCTTCCACGTCACCGCCCCGTCCGGATGGCACGTGGCCTCCAACGGGGCCGAGGCGGCCCGGCTCCCGCTGGCGGACGACGCCGGAGCGAGCCGCTGGGACTTCGTTCCCACACTGCCGATGTCCACCTACATCACCACCGTTCTGGCAGGCCCCTACTTCAAGGCGCAGGATCTGTGGAGCAGAACCTCCGACGACGGCACGCGGCTTGAGGTGCCGCTGGCACTTTACTGCCGGGCCTCCATGGCGGAATCCTTTGACACTGCCGAGCTGTTCCAGCTCACCAAGCAGGGACTGGAGTTCTTCAACAGCCTGTTCGACTACCCGTACCCGTGGGGGAAGTACGATCAGGCATTTGTGCCCGAATACAACCTGGGAGCCATGGAGAACCCAGGCCTGGTCACCTTCACGGAGAACTACGTCTTCGCCTCCCGGGCCGCCGATTCGCAGTACCAGGGCCGCGCCAACACGCTGCTGCACGAAATGGCCCACATGTGGTTCGGTGACCTGGTCACCATGCAGTGGTGGGATGACCTGTGGCTGAAGGAGTCCTTCGCGGACTACATGGGGACACTCGGTGTGGACCGGACCACCGGATGGGACACGGCCTGGGTGAACTTCGCGAACAACCGCAAGGCCTGGGCCTACGTCCAGGACCAGTTGCCTACCACCCACCCGATCGTTGCGGACATCCCCGACCTTGAGGCGGCCAAGCAGAACTTCGACGGCATCACCTACGCCAAGGGCGCGTCCGTCCTGAAGCAGCTGGTGGCCTACGTCGGTTTTGACGCGTTCATCGCCGGCTCCCGGCAGTATTTCAGGAGCCACGAGTACGGCAACACCACACTGGCTGACCTTCTGGGTGCACTCAGCCAGGCGTCGGGCAGGGACCTGACGGTATGGGCCAGGCAGTGGCTCCAGACGTCCGGCATCTCCACGCTCCGGGTCGAGCTGGAGCTTGCCGACGACGCACCGGGCCACGGCACGATGGAGCAGGTCACCCTGCTGCAGGAAGCGATGGACCCCGCCACCGGCCGGAGCGAGCTGCGGCCGCACCGCCTGCGGATCGGACTGTACAACTTCGACGACGCCGGCATGCTGGTGCGCACTGATTCGGTTGAGACGGACCTGCCCGGGGCCTCGGAGCCGGTGGCTGAACTGGGCGGCAAGGCCCGGCCGGCCCTGCTGCTGGTGAATGACGAGGATCTGAGCTACGCCAAAGTCCGGCTGGATCCGGTCTCCGAAGCCACGGTGCGTGCATCGCTGGACCGAATCGCCGATCCGATGGCCCGCGCCCTGTGCTGGACTGCGCTGTGGAACTCCGCCCGGGACGGTGAAACACCTGCGGCGCTGTACGTGGACGCCGTCCGCAGATTTGCCCCGGCCGAAACGGGAATCGGCGTGCTCCTGAACATTCTGGGAAATGCCTCAACGGCGCTGGATCACTACGTCCCCGCAGACGAACGTGATGCCCTGCGGGCGGCGTTTGCCGCCGCGGCAGCCGGGAAACTTCGCGCAGCGGAGCCGGGCTCGGACCAGCAGCTGGCCTGGGCACGCACGCTCGCCACACTCAGCCGCACGGACGGCAGCCAGCTGCCAGTGCTCCGCAGCCTGCTTGACGGCGCCACCGTGGTGCCTGGACTCGCCGTGGACGCCGAGCTCCGCTGGAGTCTGTGGCATGCCCTGGCCGCTCACGGCCAGGCAAGCGTTGCCGAGCTGGACGGCGAGCTGGCACGGGACACCACGGCGTCCGGACGGGCCGGACATGCCACGGCGCTCGCAGCCCGGCCCGAGGCCGCGGTCAAGGCAGCGGCGTGGGAGGCCGCAGTGCGCGGCACAGGGTTGTCCAACCAGCTGCTCAGCGCCACCATCGCCGGCTTCAATACCGGCCCGGCAGACCTGCTGGACCCCTTCGTGGAGCCGTACTTCGGCTGTCTGGAAGCGGTCTGGGCGGAGCGGAGCATCGAGATCGCCAGCCGGATTGTGCGCGGGTTCTACCCCGGGTCCCGTGACCTTCTTCCAGGTGCCGGCTCCCCCGACGAACATCCGGTCATTGTGCGGACTGACGCCTGGCTGGCTGACCACAGGGACGCGCCCCGGGCGCTGCGCCGCATCATCATCGAGCAGCGAAGCCACCTCCACCGGGCGCTCACCGCCCAGTCCGCCTCGAAAACACCATCGGTTGCTCCGTAACTGCCGTTTTGAGCGCCCAGAAGGGCAGTTATGGAGCACTCGATGGATACCTATGGCACGCGGTGCAGCCACTCGTCGGTGCCGAACTTCGCGGCAACCCGCGCGCGTGCCGTCTCGAATTCCTGCGCAGTAATCTCCGACGGCGTGGCTCCGTACCGTCCGGCGAACACGTCCATCATGGCGGCCACGATGTCTGTGCGAGCCAATCCGGTCTGGCGCCGCAGCGGATCCACCCGCTTCTTGGCGCTGGTGGTTCCCTTGTCTGACAGTTTCTCCTTGCCGATCCGCAGCACTTCCACCATTTTGTCGGCGTCGATGTCATAGCTCATGGTGACGTGGTGCAGCATGCCGCCGTTGGCGAGCCGCTTCTGGGCGGCCCCGCCGATCTTGCCCTGGTCCGTGGCGATGTCGTTCAGGGGCACATAGAAGGCGTCGATGCCGAGCTGCTTCAGGGCGGCCATCACCCACGCGTCCAGGAACGCGTACGAGTCGGCGAAACTGATGCCGTCCACGAGCGTCTGTGGCAGGTACAGCGAGTAGGTGATGCAGTTGCCGGCCTCCATGAACATCGCTCCCCCGCCGCTGATCCTGCGGACCACCGTGATTCCGTGCCTGGCCACACCGGCGGGGTCAAGCTCGTTGCGGAAGGACTGGAAGCTGCCGATGACCACAGACGGCTCCTCCCAGTCCCAGAAGCGGACCGTGGGATTGCGCCGGCCGGCGCCGACCTCCTCGGTCAGGACCTCGTCCAGCGCCACATTCAGGTGTGTGGGCAACACCGTGGGGGCAATGATGTTCCAATGGTGGTCGGACCAGGCGGTGGCCTTGGACAGTGCCCGGCGGACGGCGACCGCCACAGCATCCGCCGAGAAGCCGAACATCACGGCGCCCGGCGGCAGGGCTGCCTCCACCGCGGCGGCGATCTCGGGCGCCGTCGAGCTTTCCGGGAGTCCCTCCAGCGCTGCGTTGATGTCGGGCAGGGCCTCGTCGGGTTCGAGGAAGAAATCGCCGCTGAGGGAGATGCCGGCAAAGGTGCCGTCGACGACGTCGAGGTCCACCACAACGAGCTTGCCGCCCGGAACCTTGTACTCGCCATGAAGGCGCGGGGCACCGCCGTCGTTTGCAGAATATGGCGTGGCAGTCATGCCTTCCATCCTGCCCCACAAACGCAAAAAGCCCGCACCGTTCCCGGTGCGGGCTTTTCCAAAGAACCTTGGGGAGAAGTAAGTTACTTCTTGCCGCCGAAGCCCTTGAAGCGAGCGTTGAAGCGCTCGACGCGGCCTGCAGAGTCCATGATGCGCTGCTTGCCCGTGTAGAACGGGTGGGACTCGGAGGAGATTTCGACGTCGATGACCGGGTAGGTGTTCCCGTCTTCCCACTCGATGGTCTTCTTGGAAGACACGGTGGACTTGGTCAGGAACTTGACGCCGGAAGCCAGGTCGTTGAAAACAACAGCTTCGTACTTCGGGTGGATATCAGACTTCATAATGGGACCTTTGTTCGCACAACTGGATTTTGCCAGTTGCCAGGTATGAATGGGATGGCCGCTGTCTGCATCAAAGGCAAGCAAAAGACGCAGTGCAACCAGCTATCAATCATAGCGGATCCGCGATGCAGTGACGAACCGATGGCCGGGCCGGCACACGGACTCAGTCGAGCAGGAGCCCTGTTCCGCTAGCAGTCACAACGTTGCTCCAATACGCTGCAACAGGACACAACAACACCGCCGTACCTGGCCGAACTCATCGAAAAGATTTCCACGAACAGATGGGCACTTCAATGACAACGCGAGAAATCAACTCAGTCGGCGCGCCGTGCTGGGTCGACACGTTCCAGCCGGAGCCCCGGGCCGCCATGGACTTCTACGGCCCGCTCTTCGGCTGGAGTTTCGATGATCCCACCCCAATGCCGACCGGCCTCGAGGGCGACTACTTCGCCGCGCGCCTCCGCGGCCGGCTGGTGGCCGGGATCGGCCAGGCGCCACAGTTATCCCCGCCGGTGTGGAACACCCACGTGCGTGTCAGCGACGTCGCCCAGACCCTTGCACGTGCCGAACAAGCGGGAGGCACGTGCCTGGCAGGACCATTTGGTGGCGGCTCGGACGGCGGCATTGCTGTCCTCGCCGACGCCACCGGCGTCCAGTTCTGCGTGCGGCAGGCTGGCGAGAGGGACGGCGCTGAGGTAGCCAACGAGCCGAACTCGTGGGCGATGAGCTCGCTGCACACGACGGACGTCGAGCGAGCGCAGGCATTCTACGGCGCTGTGTTCGATTGGGAGCTCGAGTCGGTGCCGGACGCTGCCTTCTCGCTGTGGCGACGCTCAGAGCGAGTCGTGGCCGTCGTGACGGCGACGGACGGCGTCGCGGTCCCGCCACATTGGAGCGTCAATTTCTCCGTCCACGACGCGGACGCCATCGCCCAGCACGCTGTCGCCCTTGGGGGCACCATCTTGATGGCCCCAATAAACACCCCGGGATTTCGCAGCGCGGTGATCGGCGACCCTCAAGGCGGCTTCATCGCGGTCAGCGCAGCCGCCAGCTGAGCGTGCCGTATATGGGGCCGTCGCGAGGGATGGACTCATGACACATGCACGTTTTGGGACCCTCGGCACCAACCCGGGTGGGCGCGATGAGCTCGAGGTTCGACGTGCAGGAGCTGCTGCAGCGCTCGACTGCCCGGCGATCAATTACGGGGCCGCAGCTCCCAAAAGGCCACGGCGGATGCGGCCGCCACGTTCAGCGAATCGACTCCGGTGCGCATGGGGATCTTTATGGCGAGGTCGACGGCGGCCAGCGTCTCTGCGCTCATGCCGGCACCCTCCGTTCCCAGCACCAGCGCAAGCCTTTCCGGGTTGCGCGCAGCAAGCTCGTTGAGATTCACAGCGTCCGGTGTGAGTTCCATGGCCGCCACCGTGAAGCCCTGGTCCCGGAGCAGGCCAAGGTCCTGTGGCCAGCTGTGCAGCCTCGCCCAGGGCACCTGGAACACCGTACCCATGCTCACGCGGACGCTGCGCCGGTACAGCGGGTCCCCGCAGCGGGGAGACACGAGGACGGCGTCCACGTCCAGTGCCGCCGCGGAACGGAAGATGGCCCCGACGTTCGTGTGGTCCACGATGTCTTCCAGCACCGCCACCCGGCGGGCACCGGCGAGCAGTTCGGGGAGCGGAACCGGCGCGGGCCGGTGCATGGCCGCCATGGCCCCCCGGTGGAGGTGGAAGCCGGTGATCTCCTCGAGGAGCACCGAGCTGCCCACATAAGCCGGAACCTCCGGATACTGCTCGAAGACGTCCGCAAGGTCCGGAAGCCACTTTTCCGCGAGGAAGAACGACCGGGGCCGGTGGCCCGCTGCAAGTGCCCGACGGAGCACCCTGGAAGATTCCGCGATGTACATGCCCTCGGCCGGCTCACGGACCTTGCGCAGGTGCACGTCCGTCAGCTGGGTGTAATCCGAGACGCGCGGGTCTTCGGCGGTTTCGAGATAGTGGAAAGTCACCGGCCGATTATTTCAGCAGATTGGCGATCATGAAGCCAAGAGCGACGAGCCCAAGGGCGAAGATGATGCCGCGCAGGACAGGCGGCGAGAGCCTGCGGCCCACCTTGGCGCCGACCAGGCCGCCGATGAGCGAGCTCACGGCGATGATTGCCACCACGGTCCAGTTGATCCGGTCGAAGGCGAAGAGCATGTAGGACGTGGCCGCGATCAGATTGACCCCGAGCACCAGGATGTTCTTCATCGCGTTGGCGTTCTGGATCGTCCCCGTCATGAAGACACCAAGGATGCCGACCAGCAGAATTCCCTGTGCGGCAACGAAGTAACCTCCGTAGACGCCGGCGAGATAGACGAGCACCACAAGGAGGACACCGTGGTGCTTGTCCCGGAGGGCATGCTCAGGATTCTCTTCCCTGTTGCGTACCCAGCGCTGCAGCCGGGGCTGGAACACGACCATCAGCAGGGCCAGCACAATCAGGGCCGGCGCCGCATAGTGGAAGACTTTCTCGGGGAGATGGAGCAGGAGCCACGCGCCGGTTATGCCGCCGAGCAGAGAAGCCGGAAGCATCTTCAGCAGCTGCCGGCCGCGTCCTTCGAGCTCACGGCGGTAGCCCCACGCGCCGGCCGCGCCTCCGGCCACGAGGCCCATGGCGTTGCTCATGGAGGCCGTCACCGGCGCCAGTCCCAAAGCAATCAGAACCGGGAAGGTGACCAGGGTGCCGGAGCCCACCACGCTGTTGATGGTGCCGGCCCACAGGCCGGCAAAGAACACAAGGATGCCGCTGAAAAACTCCACGCTGCCCCGGCCGACCCGTCAGCGGCGGGCAGTTGCGGTGTAACGCCCGGCGTTGACCGCGACATCCAGAGGCAGGCCGAAGGTCTCGCTCAGGTTGCCGGAGGTGAGGACCTCCTCGACGGCACCGGAAGCCACGACGCCGCCGTCGCGCATGAGCATGGCGTGGGTGAAGCCCGGGGGGACTTCCTCCAGGTGGTGCGTAACGAGCACGATGACGGGAGCGTCCTCGTCGCGGGCCAGTTCGCTCAGGCGGTGGACCAGGTCCTCGCGGCCGCCAAGGTCCAGTCCGGCGGCCGGCTCGTCCAGCAGCAACAGTTCGGGGTCGGTCATGAGCGCGCGTGCGATCTGGACACGTTTGCGCTCGCCCTCGGAAAGCGAGGCGAAGGAACGGTTCAGCAAGGGCCCCATCCCCCACTCATTCAGGAGGGCGAAGGCGCGGCGTTCGTCGTCCTTCTCGTATCCCTCGCGCCAGCGTCCGGTGACGCCATAGGCGGCCGTGACCACAACGTTGAGCACCGTCTCGTGCTCCGGGATCTGGTTGGCCAGCGCGGCTGAGGACAGACCGATGCGGGGCCGCAGTTCGAAGACGTCAACGGCGCCGAGGATCTCCTCGAGAATGCCGGCCATGCCGCTTGTCGGGTGAAGCCGGGCGGCTGCGATCTGCAGCAGAGTGGTCTTGCCGGCGCCGTTGGGTCCGAGGATCACCCAGCGCTCGCCTTCCTGGACCTGCCAGTCCACCTTGCTCAGGAGCGTTTTGGCTCCGCGGACAACGCTGACGGCGGCCATTTCAAGAACATCACTCATAGGAGTAGACACTAGGACAAAACAGGGTGCGACTGATAACTGGAACGCTGTTCCCTGACCCGCACCCGCAGCCGCCGAAACGAATTCGGGGGCCACGGATGCGCTCGCTAAGATTGCAGCCATGACTTCGAACGTGACTGCGGTCAGCTACGGCGTGAAATTGTCCCCCTCGGAACCGGAAAATCTCAGGTCCCTGCTGGCCGGCTCCGGCACGGATTTTGAGGCGGCTTCCCGCAGCGAAAACGGCCGCTATGACGTCTGCACGGTTAACTTTGCGGTGCCGTCCGGCTCCGCGGCGGACATCGCTGGCCTCCGGCACCGCGTGGCCGCGGCGAAGGAGCAGGCGGGCCGTGACGGCGTGGATACGGCCATCGTGCCCGCGGAACTGAGGACGGCAGAGCGGAAGTTCCTCATCATGGACGTGGACTCCACGCTCATCCAGCAGGAGGTCATCGAACTGCTGGCCGCCTACGCCGGCAAACGTGACGAAGTAGCTGCGGTCACCGAAGCCGCCATGCGGGGGGAACTGGACTTCGCCCAAAGCCTCCACGCCCGGGTGGCCGTGCTCGCCGGGCTGCCGGCCGCCGTCGTCGATTCCGTGCGCGCTGAAGTGAAACTCAGCGAGGGCGCCGCGGAGCTGGTGGCGGCGTTCAAGGCCGCGGGCCATGTGGTGGCAGTGGTGTCCGGCGGCTTCAACCAGATACTTCGCCCCATCGCCGAGGATCTTGGCTTGGACTATTGGATCGCCAACGAGCTGGAAATTGTCGACGGCGCCCTCACCGGCAAAGTGCTTGGTGCCGTGATTGACCGTGCCGCGAAGGAGAAGTACCTGCGCGAATGGGCCGCCGCGGAAGGCGTCGCGATGGAGCACACTGTCGCCGTGGGCGACGGCGCCAACGACCTGGACATGCTCGGGGCAGCCGGAATCGGCGTTGCTTTTAACGCCAAGCCTGCTGTCCGGGCCGTGGCGGATGCCGCGGTGAACATGCCGTATCTCGACGCCGTCCGGCACATCGCCGGCGTCTGAGCCGCAGAAACGCTCGTTGGCTGGCTCGATTCAGCCGGACGGCGGCGCGTACTGGCTCGCCGTGAACACCGCTCCTCCGGGATCCCGGATCAGGACCGTACGCGTCCATGCGGTGTCCTCCTGCCGCAGGACGTCGGCGCCCAGCCGCTCTGCATCGTGGGCCGTCCGGTCCCGGTCTGCGACAGTGAACGTCACGTGCCACCGCGGCCGCTCGCCGGGGCCCGCGGAGACAAGCCAGCCGACGGCGTCCTCGAAACCGCGGGGGACGGCGTCCCCCGACTGGCGAGCCCTGATGTCGGGATCGACAGTGGCCTCGAGGTGGTCACCGTACCCGGGGCAGCGGATCATCGTTCCGAAATCGAGGGAGTCGAACTGCCAGTCGAAAGCCTTGGTGTAGAAGGCGACCGCTGCCTCGATGTTTGTTGTGTGGAGGTCGCTGAAGTTCCACCCGCCAGGCCGGTTGACCGCCTGGGCACCGGGCCGCTCCCGGGCCTGCCAGATACGGAACTCGGCGCCGTCGGGGTCGGCCAGCACCGCCTGCACGCTTCCTGAGCCCGCATCGGCAGGAGCCGATTTCAGTGTTGCGCCAACAGACAACAGGTGGCGCGCGGCGGCGTCCGCGTCCTCGACGGAGACGTACGTGTTCCAGGCGGGGGCGCCGGTTCCGGGTCCGCCGATCGCGGCAGCCTCCTGGCCGTCGAGCCTGGCTATTACGTACCTATCAGGTGCACGGGGCGGGGCCGTGTCCTCGAACTCCCACCCGAAGAGTCCGCCGTAGAACACCATGGCGGCCTCCACATCAGGCTGTTGGGTGTCCACCCAGCACGGGACACCCGACGGGTAGCTCCGGCGGGCCGCCTCTCCTTGCTGTTCCATGCATAAGACCCTAAGCCGCGCGGGCTCCTCGGACAACGCCTCGACGCCCCGAAAGAGCCTCAGTCACAGAAGAGAGCTCCGGGCAGGCGTACTGCCCGGAGCTCTTCGTGATTAGTGCCGTCGCCTGGAGAACCGGCTCTCCAGGGAGACCGGGAATCGCTACTCGGCGCTCTTGCCGAAGTAGTCGGCGCCGCCGGCATATTCCGTGTGGCCGGACTCGACGTCGGCAGTTGCCATGCCCGCTACCACTTCAGCAAACTCTTCGACGGAGTACAGCTTGCCGGCTTCCGCGCGACGGGCCTCGATGGCGCCCGGGTTGGAGCGGTCCAGCAGGGTCGCCGTCACGGTACCTTCGATCATGTCCCCGGAAACGACCACCAGTGAGATGCCCTTGTCTGCCAGGTTGGGCAGCAGTTCACGGAGCGCGTCCTCGCCGGCGCGCTTGCTGCGGGCAACCGGCTCGTACTCCGGCATGGTGGCCACTGAGTTGATGAAGTGGGCCTGGTGGCTGGTGACGAACACCACGCGCGAACCCTCCTTCATGAGCGGAACGGCGGCGTTGAGCATGTTGACCTGAGCGTCGCGGTTCAGCTTGAGGGCGTAACCCTCTTCCATGCCCGACTCCATGCCGCCCGATGCGTTGAGCACCAGAACGTCCAGCGAGCCGAAGTTTTCCATGGCAGCACTGGCGAGTGCCTGCACGCCTTCCTGGGTGGTCAGGTCCGCACCGACTGCCACCGCACGGCCGCCCGCGGCTTCGATTCCGGCCACGACTTTGTTGGCGCGCGGCGCCTTCTGCCGGTAGTTGACGACGACGGCGGCACCCTCGCCGGCGAGGTTCTTGGCCACTTCGGCACCGATTCCCCGCGAGGATCCGGTCACGATGGCGGTCTTGTTGTCCAGCAGGCCCATACGAGCTCCCTTTGTTCGAAACGTCTAAATTGCTGTAGGTCTGCAGTCAATCATGCCAGCGCACACTCCCAATTCCTTTGTTTGACCTCCACAAAGAAGCCCGGGGCAGGTAGTCCGGCCGACGCTCTGTTGGACACCGCCGGCAGGGCGTTGGTCCCCGGGGTGGGGGCGCAGCGTGAGCGTCCGGCTCCTAGTGGCCCATCCCGAGGCCGCCGTCGACCGGGATGACGGCGCCGGAGATGTACGACGCCTCGTCGCTGGAGATCCACCGGACAACGTTGGCCACCTCGGAGGCGTCTGCGAATCGTCCCGCCGGCACCTTGGAGAGGTAGTCCTTCTGGGTAGCCTCGGGCAGCTCTGCCGTCATGTCGGTGTTGATGAAGCCCGGCGCCACAACGTTCGCCGTGATGCCGCGCGAGCCGAGTTCGCGGGTGAGGGAGCGGGCGATCCCGACGAGTCCGGCCTTGGAGGCGGAGTAGTTGATCTGGCCCGGTGCGCCGTAAAGACCGGAGACCGAGGAGATGAGGACCACGCGTCCCTTGCGCAGCCGGATCATGCCCTTGGAGGCACGCTTGATGACGCGGAACGCGCCGGTGAGGTTGGTGTCGATCACTGAGGTGAAATCGTCTTCGCTCATGCGCAGCAGCAGGGTGTCCTTGGTGATGCCGGCGTTCGCGACCAGCACCTCAACGGGGCCGTGCGCGTTCTCGACCTCGGTGAACGCGGCGTCGACGGACGCTTCGTCGGTCACATCGGCCCTGACCCCGAGGATGCCGTCCGGAAGCTTGGATTCGCTCCGGTAGGTCACAGCCACTTTGTCCCCGTTGGCCAGGAAGGCCTCGGCAATGGCGAGGCCGATGCCGCGGTTTCCGCCGGTGATGAGGACGCTGCGGGCCGGGGCGGCTGCTTCAGACATGGGTACTCCGGATTTCTGCGAAGCCTGGCTCCGCTGTGGTGGCTCGATTTTTGACTGCCTCCGATCTTAGCGCCCGTTTGGGCGGCTCCCCCGGATGGTGAGAGAATTAGGTAAGCCATTGGAGCGTGATTAGACAGCCGTGACAACCCACCACCAGCCCGGACAGCCGATGCCCGAGAAGCCTGGCACCGCATCCGGTCAGTCGGAGGTGCACAGCATTACGGACGCCGCTGCAGCGCATTCCGAGGACATGCGGGATCGCATGATCAAGTACGCGGTGGCCATGGGGATCCGCATGGTCTGCCTCATCCTGATCTTCGTGGTGGATGGCTGGCTCAAGCTCGTGGCTGTGGCGGGTGCGGTCTTCCTGCCATGGATCGCCGTGGTGATCGCCAACGGTTCCGACCAGGCCGAAATCCACAGCGACTCGCTCCTCGACTACACACCGTACGCTGAACTGGAAGCATCCGGCATCGCCTGGGAGGGTGACGCCGAGGGAGAGCCGCCAACGGTGTTGCAGGGCGAGCTGATCAGCGATGAAGAAGACGACGACGGCCGGGGACAGAAAGCTTCATGAACATTTTCAACCTGGGCGGCGGTGCGGGCGAGACCGCCGGCCCGGCCTCCGCAGCCATGTGCTCACGTAAAGCCTGCCGCGCAGACGCGTCGTGGCAATTGCTCTGGAACAACCCGAAGATCCACACTCCGGACCGCCGCAAAGTGTGGCTGGCGTGCGGTGGGCACAAGGAATGGCTGGAAGACTATCTGCAGACGCGCGGGCTGTGGAAGGAAACTGTCCCGCTCGACGCCGCCTCAACAACCGGCGGGAACAGCTGAATGTACCGGTTCCTGTTCTCCAGCAAGTGGCTGGGCTATCTCCTGCTGGCTGCGGTCTTTGCCACCGGCTGTGTGTTCCTGGGCCGCTGGCAGATGGACCGCCGCGCGGAAACCCTGGCTGAAATCCAGCGGGTCACGTCCAACTATTCGGCCGCGCCGATCAGCTTTTCGGACGCAAAAAACCAGTTCCGGCAGCTCGATGCGTCCAAGGAGTGGACGCAGGTGGAGCTGCGCGGCAGCTACGACTCCGCGGGGCAGCGCATCGTCCGCAACCGCCCCCTGAACGGCCAGCCGGGCTACGAAGTCGTGGTGCCGTTCAGGCTGGTCTCCGGCGAAACCGTCGTGATAGACCGCGGCTGGCTGCCGATCGGCAACAACAATCCAGGGCACCCGGATTCGGTTCCGGCGCCGCCGTCCGGGCAGATTACCGCAGTGGTGCGGCTGAAGCACGGTGAACCGGCCCTGCAGCGCGGCGCCCCGGACGGGCAGCTCCCCTCCATCGACCTGCCGGCGTACTCGGCCCAACTCGGATATCCGCTCCTGACCGGCGCCTATGGCCAGCTCGCCTCCGAAACGCCGCCGGCTGCCGAGATGCCCCAGGCGTTCCCGATGCCGTCGGTCGAAGAAGGCACACACCTTTCCTACTCGCTCCAGTGGTTCGCGTTCGGCATCCTGATGTTCGTCGGCTTCGGGTACGCCGCGCGCCAGCAGGCCCGGAACGCAGCGATTGACGCCGAAGACGCTGCGACTTCCGGCGCCGCCGGTGACACTGGCCACACCGCCGCGGGAGCCCGCCGTCGTCCGCCCGTACCGCGGAAACGGAAGCGCGCCACGGCCGAAGAAGAGGAAGACGCGATCCTGGATGCCCAGGGATACTGACGGCAGGAGCAAGGACATTCCTTCCGATCCTGTGGCCAACGTACGGCGCGCCCTCACCGAGGCAGGTGCACGCGACACTGTCACGGTGTTGCCAGGCAAAGTCCCGACGGCGGCCGCCGCGGCTGCCGCGCTCGGCTGCGACGTCGCTGCTATCACCAACAGCCTGGTGTTCGAACTAGACGGCGCTCCCCTACTCATCCTGGCCAGCGGCGCGGCCAGAGTTGACACGGGCTACGTCTCAGACCAGCTGGGGTCCGGAAAGGTCCGCCGCGCAACCCCGGCCTTCGTCCTGGAACACACCGGACAGGAAGTCGGCGGCGTGGCCCCGGTGGGCCATCCGCAGAGGATCCGGACACTCCTGGACGCATCGCTGGCAGCCCACCCCGTGCTCTGGGCCGGGGCGGGAGACCACCATTCGATGTTCTCGATCACGTACAAGGAGCTTGAGCGAATCACCGGAGCCCATGCGATACGGGTGCGGTAGGACCGGCCTCGGCGGACCGCAGCCGGCCCTTCCGGCCCGACGCTTCTTGATGTGCGCCCCGGGGCCGGCGGCGGACTGGGCTGAGCCAGCAGGCATGGGGGACACGAGCTGCTCAGGTGCCGCCGCCGGCCTGCCTAAATTCTACGCGCGCCGGCCCCGTTCAACCATGAGCTTTTTCAAGCCCGGTCCGGCACCATTCAACCTTGATCTTCGACGTCCTGGACGGATCGGGACAGCAGGCAGAACTCGTTGCCCTCGGGATCACCGAGTACCACCCAACTGACTTCCGGGCCCTGGCCCACGTCTGTGCGCCGAGGGCGAGCCGGCGCTCGAGCTCCTCGGAAGTGGACACGCCGTCAGCCGGCAGGTCGAAATGCAGCCGGTTCTTGATGGTCTTGCCTTCGGGCACAGCGATCACATCGATGGAAGGCCAGGTCCCCATCCTGCGGCGCAATGCTGGCCTCTTGAGGATGACCCGAAACCAGGGAGCCATTGCGAACAGGAGGCCTGCTAAGCCAGCGTGATGAGGTCCAGGTAGTCCTCGTTCCAGTGGTCCTCCACGCCGTCGGGCAGCAGCACGACGCGCTCGGGGTTCAGCGCCTCGACGGCGCCTTCATCGTGGCTTACCAGCACGACGGCGCCGGTGTAGTTGCTCAGGGCGCCAAGGATTTCAGCGCGGCTGGCGGGGTCGAGGTTGTTGGTGGGCTCGTCGAGGAGGAGCACGTTTGCGCTCGAGGCGACGATGGTGGCCAGCGCCAGACGCGTCTTCTCACCGCCGGAAAGCACACCGGCGGGCTTGTCGACGTCGTCGCCTGAGAACAGGAACGAGCCGAGGATTCCGCGCACTTCGGAGTCGTTCATGTCCGGGGCGGAGGACCGCATGTTCTGCAGCACGGTCCGGTCGACGTCGAGCGTCTCGTGTTCCTGGGCGTAGTAACCCACCTTCAGGCCGTGGCCGGGAATGACTTCGCCGGTGTCAGGCTTGTCGACGCCGGCGAGCATCCGGAGCAGCGTGGTCTTGCCGGCGCCGTTGAGGCCCAGGATGACCACCTTGGAGCCGCGATCGATCGCGAGGTCCACATCGGTGAAGATTTCCAGCGAGCCGTAGGACTTGCTGAGGCCGTCCGCGGTGAGCGGGGTCTTGCCGCAGGGCGAGGGATCCGGGAAACGCAGGGCTGCCACACGGTCGGTCTCGCGGACTGCCTCGAGCCCGCCGAGGAGCCGTTCGGCACGCTTGGCCATGTTCTGGGCGGCGACAGCTTTGGTGGCCTTGGCGCGCATCTTGTTGGCCTGGTCGAACAGGACCTGGGCCTTCTTCTCGGCGTTGGCGCGCTCCCTCTTGCGGGCTCGCTCGTCGGTTTCGCGCTGCTGGAGGTAGCGCTTCCAGTCCATGTTGTAGAAGTCGATCTGCGCGCGGTTGGCGTCGAGCAGGAAGACTTTGTTCACGGTGGCTTCGAGCAGTTCCGTGTCGTGGCTGATCACGATCAGACCACCCTGGTGGCTCTTGAGGAACTCACGAAGCCAAGAAATCGAATCGGCGTCGAGGTGGTTGGTGGGCTCATCGAGGAGCATTGTCTCGGCGCCCGAATACAGGATGCGGGCGAGTTCCACGCGGCGGCGCTGGCCACCGGAAAGCGTCTTCAGCGGCTGGTTCAGCAACCGGTCCGGCAGGGCGAGGTTGGAGCAGATCGCCGCAGCCTCGGCCTCTGCCGCGTAGCCGCCTGCCGCCAGGAACTCTGATTCCAGCCGGTCGTAGCGGTTCATGGCTTTGCGCTGGACGGCGGCGTCCTCGCTGGCCATCTCTTCGTGTGCCACGCGGAGCTTGCTGACGGCGACGTCCAGGCCGCGGACGGACAGGATGCGGTCACGGGCGAGCTGTTCCATGTCCGGCGTGCGCGGATCCTGGGGCAGGTAGCCGATCTCGCCGCTGCGGGAAACCTTGCCGCCGGCGGGCAGGCCCTCGCCCGCGAGCACCCGGGTCAGCGTGGTCTTGCCTGCACCGTTACGGCCCACGAGGCCGATCTTGTCTCCCTTGTCGATCCGGAAGCTCACCTGGTCCATAAGGAGGCGGGCGCCGGCGCGCAGTTCAAGATCCTGGACGGTAATCAAAGCAGGTAAGGCCTTTCACAACAGGGAACGCAGCGGCACAGCGGATCGTAACTTGTGGGTGCCGGGGCGGTGCGGCCGAGAGAACGGCCTATACAAGTCTACCGGCCTCGGGCGCCCTGCATAACCGGCACGAACACAGTCGCCTGACTGCGCTGGGCGCGGGCTTTTGTGCCCAGCGCTAAGGCCCGGCACGCCTCCCTTGTAGAACAGCTACAAAATGCACCTATCTCCGGGCCAGTAACGTCAACATCAGCCGATAATTGTTTGTATCTCTCCGACAGGACCTCCCATGACCCAGACCCGTCCCCCCGCCGCCAGCGTGAAGAAACGCAGCCGCTGGAACGCCACCGACCTCGGCCTCATCGCCGTTTTCGCCGCCCTGGTGGCCGCCTCCGCTCTCGTAGCCGCGATTCCCGTGGGCGGACTGGGCGTTCCCATCACGCTTCAGACCCTCGCCGTGATGCTCACCGGGCTGGCGCTCGGACCGGGCAGGGCGTTCGCCGCCGTGGGGCTCTACACCCTGCTGGGACTCGCCGGACTCCCCATTTTTAGCGGCGGCCGCAGCGGGCTGGGCATCCTGGCCGGCCCCTCGGCCGGCTACATTATCGGCTTCCCACTGGCCGCCGCCGTCGTCGGCTGGCTCGCAGCCATCGTTATACGGCGCACGCTCAAGTACCGCGGCGTGTTCCTCTTCGCCGCGGCCATGGTTACGAGCATCGTCGTCGTGCACGCGCTCGGCGTGCTCGGCATGATGGTCAACGCCAAGCTGGACCTGTCCAAGGCCTTCCTTGCCGACCTCCCCTTCTACCCGGGCGACATCATCAAGAACGTCCTCGCCGTCACGGTGGCGCTGGCCCTGCACAAGGCCTTTCCGGACCTGCTTGCCCGCCGCGTCCGGCCGCTGGGTTCCCCAAGCGCGTCCAGCGTGGTTCCCTCAACGGCACCTCCTTCAAGCGCAGCTCCTTCTAGCGCGGCGCCCTCCGGGCAGCAGTCCTCCAACCAGCCGTGAGCCTGATCTCCCTCAGCACCGTGGGTGTCCGGGTGGCCGTCGACGGCCACCCGGACCCTAAGGTGCTGCTTCAGGACGTGACGCTCAGCCTCGCCGAACGGCGGATCGGCGTTATCGGCGCCAACGGATCCGGCAAGTCCACCCTCCTCCGGCTCCTGAACGGCCTCGTCGCGCCCACCGAAGGAACGGTCACCGTCAACGGTTTGGACACCGTCCGGAAAGTGCGGTCCATCCGTCAGCAGGTTGGCTTCGTGTTCACCGATCCCCTGTCCCAGCTGGTCATGCCGACGGGCAGGGAGGACGTTGAACTGTCCCTCCGGCGCTCGGTCAGGAACGGAACCGAACGCCGCGAAAGGGCCGACGCCGCGCTGGACCGCTTCGGCCTCCTGCCGTTGGCGGACCAGAGCATCTACGAGCTTTCCGGCGGCGAACGGCAGCTGCTGGCGCTGGCGGTGGTACTCGCGGTGGAACCCGACGTACTGGTCCTGGACGAACCGTCCACGCTTCTGGACCTCCGGAACCGTGAACTGCTGCGGCGCACGATCGCGGGACTCCGCCAGCAAATCGTCATGTCCACCCATGACCTTGAGCTCGCCCTCGAGATGGACCGCGTCCTGGTAGTCGAGTCCGGCCGGATAGCTTTCGACGGCGATGCTGCCGCCGCCGTCGCGCATTACCGCTCGTTGTGCGCCGCTGGCCTTGAGGTCCCGCACAGTGGGGGCGCGGGCAGTGGGGATGCGAGGTGAGGGGGCACGGCTTCCTGCTCGCCAACTACGTGGCAGGCAGGTCCCTGATCCACCGCACTCCCCTTTGGCTGAAGTTCCTTCTGGTGGTGGGCTGCGGCATGGCCTCGTTCCTGATTGTCGACTGGCGGCTGGCGGCCGCCGCGCTCACCCTGATGTGCGCCTTGTTCCTGCTGAGCGGCGCGGGTCCGGCCCGCCTCTTCCGCGCTGTCCGCCCGCTGCTTCCGGTGCTGCTGGCCATCGGCGTGTTCCAGTGGTGGCAGCTTGGGGCGCCCGTGGCGGCACGCATCGTCCTGAACGTCCTGCTATGCGTCGTGGCGGCATCGCTGCTGACGGCAACCACACCGCTGCAGCGGCTCCTGGACGGAGTGGTGTCCCTTGCCCGGCCGTTCACGCGCTTCGGGGCGGATCCCGAACGGTTTGCCCTTACCATCGCGATCATGCTGCGCAGCATCCCCTTCATCGCCGGGGCCTACGCGGACGTCCGTGACTCGGCGCGCGCCCGCGGCCTGGAACGCAACCCGCGCGCGCTGGTCCTGCCGGTGTTTATCACCACCGTTGCCTATGCTCGCCACACCGGTGATGCCCTGGCCGCCCGCGGTTTGGGTGAACCCGAGGACGACTGACTCCGGCCGTGCTGCCTGCGGCCTAGAGCCGGGCGTACCTGAACAGGGCAGCCGTTCCCATGCCCCCGGCAATGCTGATCATCGCGAGAGCGAGTTTCTCCTGATCCGGAGTGCGGCGGGCCTGGGCCAGCAGCCTCGTGACCAGGACGGCGCCGGATGCCCCGTACGCATGGCCGAGCGCCAGAGCACCGCCGTCGGCATTGGCTCGCTGCGGATCGATGCGCAGCCGGTCCATGCATGCCAGCGTCTGGGAGGCGAACGCCTCATTGAATTCCACAAGGTCCACGACGTCGGCCGTCTCACCCCGCGCTGCCAGCAGCCGCTCTGCGGCTGATGCGGCGCCGATGCCGAGGAGCCGCGGCTCCACCCCGGCTGTATCAGTTCCCAGGACGGCCAGCCCATCAGCCGCGCCCAGTTCCCGTGCCCGCGCCAGCGAGGTGATGACGACGGCGGCAGCGCCGTCCGCGTCGAAGCAGGAGTTACCGGCGGTGACGGTCCCGGATTCCACAAAGGCAGCCGGAAACCTCGCCATCAGGGACTCACTGAGCCGGGGCCGGGGCCCGTCGTCGGCTGTCACCCTGCCGGCAGCCGCCTCCAGCGGGACGATCTCCCGGTCGTAGGCGCCGTTTGCGGCGGCGGCAACAGCCCTGCGGTGGCTGCGCAGCGCGAAGTCGTCCTGCCGCGAACGGCTGATGCCGAACTCGGCTGCCACGTTCTCAGCGGCCACCCCCATGTCCGGATCGCCCATGCTGTGCGGCGCAAACTGGGCCCGGCTGAAAAAGGCGGGAACGCCGTCGTCGTCCCGGTGCGCGCGCAGCGGCGCGGTGCTGATGCTTTCCACTCCCCCGGCCAGATACAAGCCGCCGCCACCCGCCGCAACGAGCCGTGACGCGAGGACGATGGCGTCAAGGCCGGAGCCGCACTGCCGGTCGACGGTAAGGCCCGGGACAGTGACCGGGAAGCCTGCCTCAAGGGCCGCCAGCCGGGCCACGTTGCCGCCGCCGCCCACCGCATTGCCGATGACGACGTCGGCCACTTCAGCAGCCCCGATCCCGCTTTGGGCCAGCAGCGCGCCCAGCACCGGCGCCAGGAGTTCGTGGGCGCGGAGCCGATTCAGGGCGCCGTTTGCCCGGCAAAGGGGCGTGCGCAACGCGGCGATGATGACCGGCTGCCGCTCAGCCGGGAGGGGCTGCTGCGCCTGCGTTTCTGTCGTGCCCGCCTCAGACACGCGATCCGACTCAGACAAGGCGCCGGACGCGGGAGTCGCGGGCGGTGATCCAGTCGAGCATGACGCGGCGGCTGATCTTTCCACGGTCCGTCAGCGGAAGCTCGGCAAGGGCGAAATACTGCAGCGGCCTCTTGTCCTTCGGCAGGATTTCCTCGAGACCGGTCTTGAGCTGGGTGGCGGTGACCCCGCCGTGCGACGGGACGATCCCGGCCACCACGCGCTGGCCACGGACGTCGTCGTCCATGCCGGCCGCCACGGCCGACGCCACGCCGGGAACGGAAGCCAGGGCCAGCTCGACTTCGTGCGGGTAGACATTCTTGCCGGCCGTGATGATCATGTCTGCGCGCCGGCCCAGGATGTGCAGCTCGCCGTTCTCCAGATACCCCTGGTCCCCCACTGTGAACCAGCCGTTGAAACACCGGAGCGCCTGCCCGTCGTCGCCCCACAGGTACCCGTTGCTGACCATGCCGCTCCGGACGCTGATGTTCCCTGCAGCCCCGTCGGGAAGGACATCGCCGGCGTCGTCCATGATCCTGACGTCGACGCCGGGAAACGGCCGGCCGATGCCGGTTCCACCGGCGTCCAGCGGCCTGCCGGCCGGAAGGCCGGTGCCGGACACGAAGCTCAGCTCCGACGCGCCGTAGTACTCGAAGATGGTGGCGTTCGGCGCCCACCGGCGGGCTGCTTCGAGGGTGCGGGCGTCAAGCTTTGAACCGGCGCAGATGATGCTCCGCAGGCCGGAGGCGTCAACACAGCCGGTCAGCCCGCGTTCACTGAACAGTCGGAGCATGGTGGGGACCAGCACCAGCCGGGTAATGCCGTCGTGGCTGATGGCGGCGTGGACGTCGCCGACGTCGAAGGACTCGAGTGTGTGGAATTCCGAGCCCGCGTAGAGGCATTCGGCCAGGGCATAGAGGTTGAGGCTCGCCGCGAGCGGCCCCGGGGCAAGGGTTTTGTCCTCCTGGCTGAGGCCGAAGAACTCCATGGAGGCCTCGAAGGACTGCTGCCAGGAGCGCCTGGAACGGGTAAACGCCTTGGGAACGGAAGTGGTGCCGGAGGTCAGGCCGATCAGGAAGGACGACTCCGGATCACCGTCAGCAAGCCGCCCGTCAGCAAGCCGCCCGTCCGCGGCTGGCGCCCCCGCCGCTGCGCCCGCCCTTCCGGGGACCGCTTCAGCGGCTGGTCCCAACCGGTGAACTATCTCCGCCCGCAACTGCTCCGGCCATGTTGGATCGAGAACTGCGCACTGCCGCTCACCCGCTACAGCGGCGGCGAAGGCGACCGCAAAGTGCGTGGAATTCCGTTCGGCGAGCACCGTGATTTCGGCAGCGCCGCCGGCGGCAATGGCCTCCGCTTCGTCGCGGAGACCGGACCAGCTGAGCCGCTTGCCCGCCACGACGACGGCGGTGTCGTCGGGGCGTTCATCGGCCCAGCGCTGGAGTCTGTTGAGAAAAGGCATCGGACTAACTTTACCGGCGGAACCGGCTGCACCCATGCTGCAGACGACTATTGTGACAACATGAGCTTCAATGACGGAGTCGAAATAGACTCATCCCAAGTGGAAGACCGGCGGGGCGGCGGAATGGGCCGCGGACCGAAAATCGGGGGTGGCATCGGGGGCGGCGTAATCCTGCTTCTGGCTGCGCTGTTCGGCATCAATCCAGGGCTCCTCGAAGGACTGGTCGGCTCGGGGCAGGAACAGCCCGGCCAGAGCCAGGGAACGGCGCCCACGGAATGCAAACTCGGTACGGACGCCGATAGACGGCTCGATTGCAGGATCACCGGAACAGTGACCAGCCTCAACGCGTTCTGGCCGGCGTATCTGGCCGACTACAAGGTCAAGTACCCCCGGCCCAAGACGGTGCTTTTCACCGGCGGCACGGGCACCGCCTGCGGCGCGGCCACCTCAGAAGTAGGCCCCTTCTACTGCCCCGCGGACACCACGGCGTACTTCGACCCCGGTTTCTTCCAGGAACTCGTGGACCGCTTCGGCTCGTCGGGTGGCCCGCTGGCGCAGGAATACGTCGTGGCCCATGAATTCGGCCATCATATCCAGAACATCCTGGGCGACCTGGACAAGGCTCAGCAGGATCCGCAGGGTGCCCAGTCGGGTGGCGTCCGCGTTGAACTGCAGGCCGACTGCTACGCCGGCCTCTGGACCCGATACGCCACCACGCAGAAGGATCCCAAAACCGGCAAGCCGTTCCTGGAGCCGCTTACGCAGAAGGACCTTAACGACGCCCTCTCTGCCGCGTCCGCAGTCGGCGATGACCGCATCCAAAAGGCAGCCACGGGCCGGGTCTCGCCCGAGGGCTGGACCCACGGGTCCAGCGCCCAGCGGCAGAAGTGGTACTACCAGGGCTACAAGACCGGCGACATCAACCAGTGCGACACCTTCAGCGCCGCCACCCTCTAATCCAATCGGTTGCTCCGTAAGTGCCGTTCTGAGGCTTGAGAAGGGCACTTACGGAGCAATCGATGAGGGTACGACGGCGGCCGGCCACCTTCGCTGGGAAGGTGGCTCCGGACCCCATGGCGGCATCCATACCCAGTTCAGGCGCCACTCGTCCACGACGCCGTCCAGCGCCTTGCCGACCTGCTCCTCGAGGACGTCGGTCAGCGGGCAGGCCGCTGTGGTGAGCGTCATGTCGATCAGTAGGGCGCCATCATCCTCCGAGTACTTCAGGCCGTACAGCAGCCCGAGGTCCACGATGTTGACCCCGAGTTCGGGGTCGATGACATCCTTGAGTGCCTCTTCGACATCCTCCAGCCCTGTGCGGGCTGCGTCGATTTCTGTCATGGCGTGTCCTAACTAGGCCTGCGCTGCGGCGGCAGCGGCAGCGATCGTGGCTGCCCCGGCGCCCGTGGCGTAGCGGTCGTAGCCTTCTTCTTCGAGGCGGTCGGCGAGCTCCGGGCCGCCTTCTTCCACAATCTGGCCGTCAACGAAGACGTGGACGAACTCAGGCTTGATGTAGCGCAGGATGCGCGTGTAGTGGGTGATGAGCATGGTGCCCATGTTGCCTTCGGCGTGGGCGCGGTTGACGCCTTCGGAGACGATCTTCAGGGCGTCGACGTCCAGGCCTGAGTCGGTCTCGTCAAGCACGGCGAACTTGGGCTTGAAGAGTTCCAGCTGGAGGATCTCCACGCGCTTCTTTTCGCCGCCGGAGAAGCCTTCGTTGACGTTGCGCTGGGCGAAGTCGGCATCGATGCGCAGCTGCTGCATGGCGGCCTTGACATCCTTGGTCCAGGTTCGGAGCGCAGGTGCCTGGCCGTCGATGGCGGTCTTCGCGGTCCGCAGGAAGTTGGTCATCGTGACGCCGGGAACCTCCACCGGGTACTGCATGGCCAGGAAGAGCCCGGCGCGGGCACGCTCGTCGACGCTCATGGCCAGCACGTCTTCGCCGTCAAGCGTGATGGTGCCGCCGGTGACCTTGTAGCGCGGGTGGCCGGCAATGGTGGAGGCGAGAGTGGACTTACCCGAGCCGTTGGGGCCCATGATGGCGTGGGTCTCACCGGTCCGGATGGTCAGGCTGACGCCCTTCAGGATCTCCTTGGTGCCCTGCTCGGTGTCAATGCTGACGTGCAGGTCCTTGATCTCAAGAGTAGACATGTGTCTTGTTCTCCTCTGCACCGTGCCGTTGCGGCTGCGGTGCGGTCTTTGGTCTGGAAGTTGTTAAGTTCTGGTACAGGCCGGGCTCGGAAGCAGGCCCGTGGCTAGCTGAAGTTCGGTGCCTCGGCGCCGTTAAGGACGTTGGTGAAGTCCACGTAGACCTCGTCTCCGACGATCTCCACCGCGAACACGGGTACGGGGTCGTACGCCGGCAGCTGAAGCGGTTCGCCGGTGCGCAGATCGAACTGCGACCCGTGGCCCCAGCATTCGATGGCGCAGCCTTCGATCTCGCCCTCCGAGAGGGAGATGTCCGCGTGCGAGCAGGTGTCGCCGATCGCGTGGATCTCTCCCATGGAGTCCTTGACGATCGCGACCGGGTAGTCGTCGATCAGGATCCGCAGGGCCTGCTTGAGCTGGATCTCGTTAGCGTTGCAGACGAGCTCGCCCTTTGGCTGTTCGGTCATCCGTTGTCCTGTACTTTCCGGCTGCTTAGTTTTCGGTCGCGGCGAGTTCACGCTCAACAGCCACGGTCAGGCGCTCTTCGAGGGCCGGAACCTTGATCTGCTGGATGATCTCATTGAGGAAGCCGCGGACGACGAGACGTCGCGCCACCTCTTCGGGAATGCCGCGTGCCATGAGGTAGAACAGGTGTTCGTCATCAAAGCGCCCAGTGGAGCTCGCGTGTCCGGCACCTTCGATGAGACCGGTTTCGATCTCCAGGTTCGGGACCGAGTCCGCCCGGCAGCCGTCCGTCAGCACGAGGTTCTGGTTCTTCTCGTACGAGTCGGTGCCCAGGGCCTGCTTCTGGATCAGGACGTCGCCCACCCATACGGTGTGCGCGTTCTTGCCCTGCAGGGCGCCCTTGTACAGGACGTTGGACTTGCAGTTGGCCACATTGTGGTCTACGAAGGACCGGTGCTCCAGGTGCTGCCCGGCGTCGGCGAAGTAGAGGCCCAGCAGCTCGGCCTCGGCACCTTCACCCGAGAAGCGAACGTTGGAGTTGAGCCGGACAATGGATCCGCCCAGGGACACGGCGATGTGCTTGTACACAGCGTCCTTGCCCACCTCGGCGTCGTGCTGGCCGAGGTGCTTGGCGTCGTCTTCCCAGAGCTGCACCGAGATCACGGTGAGCTTGGCGCCCTCGCCGACGATGACTTCCAGGTTGCCGTTGTGATCGGCTGCGCCGGTGTGTTCCACGATCACGACGCTGCGTGAGTTGGCACCGGCCTCGATCACGAAGTGTGCGTTCGAGCGGCGGCCGGCACCTGCACCGTGGACCAGGATCCGCAGCGGCTCAGCCGGCTCTGCCTCGGCCGGAATGACCAGGTGCAGGGCCTCGTCAACATTGGCGGAAGCGACGACGGCGGCACGGTCGGCCGGCGTCAGCACGGTTCCGCGCGGGGCGGCTCCGGGAGCCAAAGTGCCGCGGACGTAGCCTTCGGGCGCTTCCACGGTGAACGCGGTTGCGGGCTCGGGATCAAGCTCCGTTGCAGTGTCCGAGAGGAGGTTGGCCAGTCCGCGTACCGGGCTGAAGCGCCACTCTTCCTCGCGGCCGGTGGGCAGCGCGAAGTCAGCGACGTTGAAGCTCGTGAGCCTCTCGGCGCGGGAGGACATCACGGTGACGCCGTGGTTGTGGCTGTGGTCAACCTTGGCGGAGACCAGCCCCTCGCCTTCCTCGGTGAAACCTGCGATGGAAGGCGCTCCGATGCGGGCCTTTTCAGTAGTAATTTCGGCAGTCATTAACCGACGGATCCTTCCATCTGGAGTTCAATGAGGCGGTTCAGCTCGAGGGCGTATTCCATCGGCAGTTCGCGGGCGATCGGTTCGATGAAGCCGCGCACGATCATGGCCATGGCTTCGTCTTCGCGCATGCCGCGGGACATGAGGTAGAAGAGCTGCTCTTCGGAAACGCGCGAGACAGTTGCCTCGTGACCCAACTGGACGTCATCCTCGCGGATGTCGATGTAGGGGTAGGTGTCCGAACGGCTGATGGTGTCCACCAGCAGGGCGTCGCAGCGCACGGTGTTGGCCGAGTGCTTGGCGCCTTCGCGGATCTGGACCAGGCCGCGGTAGGCAGCGCGCCCGCCGCCGCGGGCCACGGACTTGGAGATGATGGAGCTCTTGGTGTTCGGCGCGATGTGGACCATCTTGGAGCCGGTGTCCTGGTGCTGGCCCTCGCCGGCGAACGCGATGGACAGGGTCTCGCCCTTGGCGTGCTCGCCCGTGAGGTAGACAGCCGGGTACTTCATGGTGACCTTGGAGCCGATGTTGCCATCGATCCACTCCATGGTGGCGCCTTCTTCGCAGATCGCGCGCTTGGTCACGAGGTTGTACACGTTGTTGGACCAGTTCTGGATGGTGGTGTATCGGACGCGGGCGCCCTTCTTAACCACGATTTCCACCACGGCGGAGTGCAGCGAGTCGGACGTGTAGATCGGGGCCGTGCAGCCCTCGATGTAGTGGACGTAGGAGTCCTCGTCCGCGATGATCAGGGTGCGCTCGAACTGGCCCATGTTTTCCGTGTTGATGCGGAAGTACGCCTGCAGCGGAATGTCCACGTGGACGCCCTTGGGCACGTAGACGAAGGAACCGCCGGACCACACGGACGTGTTCAGCGAGGCGAACTTGTTGTCGCCCACCGGGATGATGGTGCCGAAGTACTCCTGGAAGATCTCCGGGTGCTCCCGCAGCGCGGTGTCGGTGTCCAGGAAGATGACGCCCTGCTGTTCCAGGTCCTCGCGGATCTGGTGGTAGACCACCTCGGACTCGTACTGCGCGGCCACGCCGGAAACCAGGCGGCTGCGCTCGGCTTCCGGGATGCCGAGCTTCTCGTACGTGTTGCGGATGTCTTCGGGCAGGTCTTCCCAAGTGGCGGCCTGCTTTTCCGTGGAACGCACGAAGTACTTGATGTTATCGAAGTCGATGCCGGACAGGTCCGCGCCCCAGGTGGGCATGGGCTTGCGGTCGAAGTACTTCAGGCCCTTGAGGCGCAGGTCCAGCATCCACTCCGGCTCGCTCTTCTTAGCCGAAATGTCGCGGACGACGTCCTCGTTGAGACCACGCCGGGCGTTGGCCCCGACGTCGTTCTTGTCGGCCCAGCCGTACTCGTAGGTGCCGATGCCGTGCAGCTCGGGATTCTTCTCCAGAATCTCCGAAATCACAGCAGTCTCAGCAACCTTGTTCTCTGATAGTTGGTCCGTCATAGCGGCCTTTCTTGCAGATGGTTGGATACTTCGTGCAGGGTGCCCGGTTCCGCTCCCGGAGCGTGGGCCCCCGTCGCGGCCGGACGGCCTGTGGGTATGTGGGTGGTGCAGACGTGGCCCCCGCGGGCCAGGGTGGACAGGCGCCTGACGTCCACGCCCACCAGCCGCGAAAACATTTCCGTTTCCACGTCGCAGAACACCGGGAACTGCGTGGCGAGCTGCTGGATGGGGCAGTGGCCCTGGCACAGCTGGACGCTGGACAGCGCCGCGGGAAGCGGGGCCTTGGCTTCGATGGAAGCGGTGGAGGCGACGAAGCCGTCCCGGGACAGGGCGGCGGAAAGCGCCTGGGAGCGGGCCGTGATATCGGTTCCGGCCTGGTCCACTTCGGGAGCGTAGCGGCGTTCCATGTCGGCAAAGCGCTCGACGGCGAATTTGCGGACCGCTTCGGTGCCGGCGATCTCCTGGAGCTGCTTGAGCGCCGAGCTGGCGATGTTCAGGTAATCGTCGCCCAGCGTGGACTGGCCCTGGGAGCTCAGGACGTAGCGGCGGGCCGGGCGGCCGGCGCCTGCCCCGGCGCGGGCGGCACGCTTGACCTCGATCACACCGGCGCGGGACAGATGGTCGAGGTGGCGGCGGACGGCGGCCGGGGTGAACCCGAGCAGATCACCGAGTTCGGCCGCGCTGACGGGGCCGTGTTCCAGCACCGCATTGAGGACGCGGTCGCGCGTGCGCTCGTCGGCGTCGGCCGCGGGCGGCAGCGCGCCCTGGGCAGCCGGCTTTCCACCGCGCAGCACGCTGATCCGCGCGCCGGATCCGGCCAGGGGCACGAATGTGGAGTTGGTCATGGAATACACAACACAATCATGTCGTAATTTACTCCGGTCATCCAGTAAGGCTTGGCTGACCTGGGGTTGGCGGTCACTCAGGAAGGGCAGTACTACTTCACGTAGAATGCTGGGGTGCGATCCCCCAAATCCCCCGTTTTGGCCATCAGCGGGCTCATTAAGGACGTTGGTCCGCTACCCACCCTCGATGGCAGGATGCTGAGGGTGGTGAGCGAGGTGTCACTCGTCGCCGGACGCGGCGAAGTGACAGCCCTGCTAGGAGCAAACGGCGCCGGCAAGACCACTACGATTGAATGCGCCCAGGGCCTGCAGAAGCGTACCGGCGGTACGATTTCGCTCCTGGGCCAGGATCCCGGCAATGCCGGCGCTGACTTGCGCTCCCGCGTCGGTGTCATGCTCCAGGAAGGCGGCCTCCCGCCGTCGGCCCGTCCTCTTCCCCTCCTTCGCCACATCGCCGGCATGTACCGGAACCCCAAGCCGATCGGCGAGCTGGTGGAGCGGCTCGGCATTGACTCCTTCAGCCGCACGAATGTCCGCCGGCTCTCGGGCGGGCAGAAGCAGCGGCTGGCTCTCGCAGCGGCCCTCATCGGCAACCCGGAAGTGCTGTTCCTGGACGAACCGAGCGCCGGCCTTGATCCCCAGTCGCGCCAGCTCGTGTTCGGGCTGATCTCGGAGCTCCGGGACAGCGGGATGGGCATCATCCTGACAACCCACCTGATGGACGACGCCCAGCGCCTGGCCGACTATGTGTACATCATCGACGCCGGCAGGAACGTTGCCGAGGGCACCGTCGCCGAGCTCCTGCAGCACCATACTCCGGAGATGACCCACAAGGGCCACATCCGGACGCTGCACTTCGAGGCCCTGCCCGGCCTCGACTTCACGGGCGTGCTCCCTGCAGAGGTGGAGGTCCGGGAAACCCGGGCCGGAAGCTACTCGGCCACCGGCGCGCTCACTCCGGATGACCTTGCGGCCCTAACAGGCTGGTGGGCCCGGCACGGTGTGATGCCCGGGTCGATGAGCATGGAGGCGCGAAGCCTCGAAGATGTTTTCCTCGACATTTCCGGAAGGGACGTCCGATGACGCCACTCACCGACAGCACCCGCAGCAGTGCCGCTCCCCTGCTCCGCCGCATCATCCTGCAGGGCAAATACGAAGCGCTAACGATGCTCCGGAACGGCGAACAGCTGATTCTCGCGATCGTACTGCCGCTGCTGGCCCTCGTGGGGCTCACCGTTACCCCGCTGCTGGACGGCATGGGGGACAGCAGGATCAACGTGGCAGTGCCGGGCATCCTCGCCCTTTGCGCGATGTCCACGGCATTCACCGGACAGGGAATCTCGACCGGATTTGACCGCCGGTACGGAGTGCTGCGCTTCCTGTCCACCACACCGCTGGGCCGTACCGGCCTCATCGCAGGCAAGATTCTCGCCGTGCTTGCCGTGCTCTTCCTGCAGGTCGTTGTGGTCGCCGCCGTCGCCTTCATCCTTGGCTGGCGGACCGAGGCGTCGGGCTGGCTTCCCGGCCTGGGGCTGCTGGTACTGGGCGCCGCGGCGTTCACGGCTCTGGGGCTGCTGGTTGCGGGCACGGTCCGCCCCGAGGCCACGCTCGCCATCACCAACCTGCTGTGGATCCTCCTGGGCGCCCTCGGTGGCATCGTGATACCCGCGCAGCGGCTGCCTAAACTGGCCCAGGACACCGTGCACCTGCTGCCGTCAGGCTCGCTTGGAGAAGGGCTGCGCGACGCGTTCCTGCACGGCGCGGTCAATGGCAATGCCGTCCTGGTCCTGCTGCTGTGGCTCGTTGTGGCCGGTGCAGCAGCCATCCGTTGGTTCAAGTGGAATTGAGATAACCGTGAGTACGGCTTCGCGCCTCCCCCAGATCGTCAGCCGCATTACGTCACGGCTTCCGGTCACCGTTGATTCAGCAGTCCGCCGCCTGGCTGTGCTGTCCCTGATCGGGCAGACGCTCCTCGTGGTCACCGGCGGCGCCGTCCGGCTCACAGCCTCCGGACTGGGCTGCCCCACCTGGCCTCGCTGTACCAGCGGCTCGCTGGTCAACACGCCGGAAATGGGCATCCACGGCTTCATCGAGTTCGGCAACCGGCTCCTGACCTTCGCCCTGGCCGCCGTCGCCGTCCTGATGCTGGTCTACCTGTGGAACCTTCGCAAGGAAAGGAAGGACCTTTTCCTGCTGGCCCTGGGCCTCCTTGCCAGCATCCCGGCGCAGGCGGTGATCGGCGGAATCACCGTGCTCACCAGGTTGAACCCGTGGGTGGTGGGACTTCACTTCCTCGTCTCCATGGCGCTGGTGGTTTTCGCCACGCTGCTGGTGAACAGGGCCTACGGCCGGACAGGCCGCTTCATGGACCACGCGCTGCCCGCCC
Source organism: Arthrobacter sp. 10L430 (assembly GCF_056395245.1). Taxonomy (NCBI): domain Bacteria; kingdom Bacillati; phylum Actinomycetota; class Actinomycetes; order Micrococcales; family Micrococcaceae; genus Arthrobacter; species Arthrobacter sp. 10L430. The sequence goes on from NZ_JBFTJD010000028.1 coordinate 57,856, forward strand.
TGCCAGGGGTGCTGCGGCCGGTCATGACCGCCGTCGCAGTATTCTCCGCCGTGGCGGTCATGCTGGGAGTCGTGGTCACCGGTGCCGGTCCGCACGCCGGCGACGCCAATGCGCCGCGGAACGATCTCGACTGGGACCTCTTCTCCCACATCCATGCCGTGCCGGCGTACCTAATCACCGCCGGGACGCTGTTTGCCTGCTACCTGGTGCTTCGACGCCACATCTCCGGCCCGTTCCGCGCCGCAGTCCTGATGCTTCTCGGCGTCACCCTGCTGCAGGCACTCATCGGGTTCACGCAGTACTACAACGGCATTCCGGCACTCCTCGTGGGCGCCCACATGCTGGGAGCGGCGCTGCTCATGAGCGCCGCCACGAACGCCGCAGACATCGCCCGCTACAGCCCGGCCAGGTAGGGAAACCCGCAAAGAAGCTCGGCACAAGAGTAGTCCAGCAAGAGGGAAGCACCCCGGTCCGCGTTGTTCGGGGTGCTTCCCTTTGCCCCCGACGCTCTCTCACTTCCTGCGCCCTTCCCGCGGACGCTCTCTCACTTCCTGCGCCCTTCCCGCGGACGCTCTCTCACTTCCTGCGCCCTTCCCGCGGACGCTCTCTCACTTCCTGCGCCCTTCCGTGGACGCGCTCTCTTACATCCTGCCCCCCTTCCCGCCGACGCTCTCTCACATCCTGCGCGCAAAAAGGAACGCTCCCACACATGATGTGAAGGAGCGTTGCCGAATCTGTTGCGACAAGAGAGAGAGCGTTGCCGAATCTGTTGCGACAAGTGAGAGAGCGTCCCGGGGGCCAGAATGGCGCGGGGGTGTTGCCGGGGCGGCCGGTGTTGCCCGGTTAGCCCATGATGGCCGGGCCCACGAACGGGTCGACGGCCAGCGCGATGAACAGGAGCGTGAGGTAGCTGATGGAACCGTGGAAGACCTTCATGGCCCCCTTGTCCGAGAGGTCGCCGCCCTGCGCGCGGCTGTACAAGGCATGGGATTCGTACAGGAACCAGGCCCCGGCCACCACGGCCGTAACGGTGTAGACCCAGCCCGCGCCACCGGCGGGAACCATCAGCAGCGAACACGCCACCATGGCCCAGGCGTAGAGGACAACCTGCACGGAGACCACCCGGGCGCCGGCGATGGCTCCCAGCATGGGGACGTTGGCATTCCGGTAGTCCTCGCCGTAGCGCATGGACAGCGGCCAGTAGTGCGGCGGCGTCCACAGGAAAATCACCATGAACAGCACGACGGCGGGCCACTCAACTGTGTTGGTGACCGCCGACCATGCAATCAGCACCGGGAAACAACCGGCCGCGCCGCCCCAGACAATGTTCTGCGCCGTGCGCCGCTTCAGAATCATCGTGTAGATCACGACGTAGAACACGATGGCGCCCAGCCCCAGCCAGGCCGACAGCGGGTTGGCGCCGAACCAGAGAATGGCGATGGCTGCCGCGCCCAGGAGCCAGGCGAAGATCAGGGCTTCGCGCGGGGTGACTTCGCCGGTGACCAGCGGCCGTTTTTCGGTCCGGTGCATCAGTTTGTCGATGTCGCGGTCGATGTAGCAGTTAAAGGCACCCGCGCTGCCCGCCGCGAACGCGCCGCCCACCAGGGTGGCAAGGATCAGGCCGAGGGACGGAAAGCCACGCTGAGCGTAGATCATCGTGGGAAGCGTGCTGACCAGCAGAAGTTCAATGACCCGTGGTTTGGTGAGAGCGAAGTACGCCTTCGCCTTGCGGGCTAATCCGGCTCTTCCGTGAACCCGGGACGAGGTCAGCGGCGTATCTGTTGTGCTCACGTTGGCAGTCACTCTGTTCTGTCTGGCTGTGTTGTCTGGCTGATCTGCCCGAATCCTGAGTCCGGATTGATCCCTCAACGGCGGTTGACGGGCTAAGAAGTCCGCTGCACGGGCCCTGCCTGTCCGCCGGTGGCCTCCCGATATCATACCGCGGTCGCGCATCAGTCCGTGGCATCACCCCATTTCGGCAAATCACTGAAAATGATTCCTTCGAGCCTGCTTCGAGCACATTAACGCAGCCTCACCGCCGAGTCCCGCCAACAGTGATTCACAAAAGAGAAAATGCGTCCATTTAGTGAGATTTCCGCTGCCCGAACTGTGGAATAGAGCTAAGCTGTCTGCAGATCAGCGCGCGGTGGGAGACGGTGAGAAACCGCATTCCCAATCCGTCCAGTGACTGAATGAAGATCAACGTTTCAATGGTGAACGGCTGGTAGACAAAATGCAGCGGGCACCAACCTGTGCCCTCCTGCGACCTGTCCGTACCGCCCGCCGTCAGCACAGAGAGGGGCCCGGTTTTCGTGCCACATTTGGAAGAGCAAGAACTGTCATGGACCAGCTTGGACCAGCGCGCGGTTGACACCGTACGTGTCTTGGCCGCCGACGCCGTCGAGAAGGTAGGCAATGGCCACCCCGGCACCGCAATGAGCCTGGCTCCGGCCGCATACCTTCTCTTTCAGAAGATGATGCGCCACGACCCGAAGAACCCGGACTGGATCGGGCGGGACAGGTTCATCCTGTCTCCCGGCCACACGTCCCTGACGCTGTACATCCAGCTGTTCCTCTCCGGCTACGGCCTGGAACTGCAGGACCTGCAGGCGCTGCGTACTTGGGGTTCGCTGACTCCCGGCCACCCCGAGTACAAGCACACCGCCGGCGTGGAAATCACCACCGGCCCGCTGGGCCAGGGCCTGGCCTCCTCGGTGGGCTTCGCTTACTCCCAGCGCCGCCAACGCGGCCTGTTCGACGCCGACGCTCCCGCCGGCACCAGCCCGTTCGACCACACCATCTGGGTCATCGCTTCCGACGGCGACCTGCAGGAGGGTGTCACCTCCGAGGCTTCGTCCCTCGCCGGCCACCAAGAGCTCGGCAACCTCGTTGTCATCTACGACGAGAACCACATCTCCATTGAAGATGACACCGACATCGCCTTCACCGAAGACGTCCTCAAGCGCTACGAGGCGTACGGCTGGCACGTCCAGCGCGTGGACTGGACCAAGACCGGCGAGTACAAGGAAGACGTCCAGGAGTTGTACTCCGCCCTCGTGGCTGCCAAGGCGGAGACGTCCAAGCCCTCCATCGTTTCGCTGCGCACCATCATCGGCTACCCGGCACCGAAGAAGCAGAACACCGGCAAGATCCACGGTTCCGCCCTGGGTTCCGAGGAAGTTGCTGCCCTGAAGGAAGTCCTCGGGTTCGACCCCGAGAAGTCCTTTGACGTGGACGAGGACGTGCTGGCCCATGCCCGCGCCGTCGTGGACCGCGGCGCCCACGCACGCAAGGAATGGGAAGAGTCCTTCGGCGCCTGGCAGTCCGCCAACCCGGAAGCCGCCGCCCTCCTGGAGCGCGTGGAAGCACGCAAGCTTCCGACCGAACTGGACGCAGCCCTGCCGGTCTTCCCGGCCGGCAAGGACGTTTCCACCCGCGCAGCCTCCGGCAAGGTCCTGAACGCCATCGGACCGGTCATGCCGGAACTGTGGGGCGGCTCCGCCGACCTCGCAGAGTCGAACAACACCACGATCGAAGGCTCGCCGTCGTTCGTTCCCGCGTCCAAGCAGACCGACGCCTGGTCCGGAAACCCGTACGGCCGCGTCCTGCACTTCGGCATCCGCGAGCACGCTGCCGCCTCGATCGTCAACGGCATCGCCCTGCACGGCAAGACCCGGGCGTTCTCCGGAACGTTCCTGATCTTCTCCGACTACCAGCGCCCGGCCATCCGCCTCGGTGCGCTCATGGGCGTGCCGTCCCTGTACGTCTGGACGCACGACTCCATCGGCCTGGGCGAAGACGGCCCCACCCACCAGCCGGTGGAGCAGCTGGCATCCCTCCGTGCCATCCCGGGCCTCGACGTGGTGCGCCCCGGCGATGCCAACGAAGTTTCGGCAGCCTGGAAAGCCATGCTGGAGAACCACGAAAACCCGGCCGGCATCGTCCTCACCCGCCAGAACATCCCCACCTACGAGCGGGGCGAAGGCGAAGCCGAGGGCGACACCTTCGGTTCCATCGCCGGCGTTGCCAAGGGCGGTTACGTCCTGGCCGAAGCCTCCAAGGACGGACAGACCGTTGACGCGCAGGTCATCCTGATCGGCACCGGCTCGGAAGTCCAGCTCGCCGTCCAGGCCCGCGAGGCGCTCCAGGCCGAGGGCATCGCCACCCGCGTGGTCTCCATGCCGTGCGTTGAGTGGTTCAACAAGCAGGACGCCGCTTACCGCACAGCAGTCCTGCCCGCCGCGGTCAAAGCCCGCGTGTCGGTCGAAGCCGGCTTGGCCCTGGGCTGGAAGGAATTCGTCGGCGACGCCGGACGCTCCATCAGCCTCGAGCACTTCGGCGCTTCGGCAGACTACAAGCGACTCTTCCAGGAATTCGGCATCACGGCAGAGGCTGTCGCCGCCGCCGCCAAGGATTCCATCGCCGAACTCCAGTCCTGACAGCACCCCACAGTTTCAAGGAGATTGCAATGACTACCACTCCCACGCAGCAGCTTTCCGACGCCGGCGTTTCCATCTGGCTCGATGACCTCTCCCGCGGCCGCCTCAAGACCGGCACCCTGCAGAAGCTGATTGAAGAGAAGAACGTTGTGGGTGTCACCACGAACCCCAGCATCTTCCACGCCGCCATCACCGCCGGCACCGACTACGACGCCACGATCGCCAAGCAGGCCGCGGCCGGTGCCAGCATTGAAGAGACCATCTTCGAAATCACCACCACGGACGTCGCGGACGCCTGCGACCTGTTCGCGCCGGTTGCCGCGGCGACCAATGGTGTGGACGGACGCGTTTCCATCGAGGTGGACCCCCGCCTCGCCTGGGACACCGCCGGCACGATTGCCGAGGCGAAGCACCTGTACAAGAAGGTCAACAAGGACAACGTCCACATCAAGATCCCGGCCACCCTTGAGGGCCTGGAGGCCATCACGGCCACCCTGGCCGAGGGCATCAGCGTCAACGTGACCCTGATCTTCTCGCTGGAGCGCTACCGCGCCGTCATCAACGCCTTCCAGTCCGGCCTCGAGCAGGCCAAGGACAACGGCCACGACCTGTCCAAGATCCACTCGGTTGCCTCGTTCTTCGTTTCCCGCGTCGACTCGGAAATCGACAAGCGCCTCGACGCCATCGGCACCGACGAGGCCAAGGCCCTCAAGGGCAAGGCCGGCGTCGCCAACGCCCGCCTGGCCTACCAGGTCTACGAGGAGCAGTTCTCCACCGAGCGCTGGGCAGTGCTGGCAGAAGCCGGCGCCCTGCCGCAGCGTCCGCTGTGGGCCTCCACCGGCGTGAAGGACCCGGCCTACCCGGACACCCTGTACGTTACGGAACTCGTGGCCCAGGGTGTCGTGAACACCATGCCGGAGAAGACCCTCGACGCCACGTTCGACCACGGCGTGGTCACCGGCGACACCGTCACCGGCACCTACGCCGAAGCCAACGACACCCTGAACGCCCTGGAGGCCCTCGGTGTCTCCTACAACGACGTCGTGGCCCTGCTCGAATCCGAAGGCCTGGACAAGTTCGTTGCCAGCTGGAAGGAACTGCTGGCCGACGTTGAGGGCGCCCTCGCCACCGCACGGAAGGCTTCCTAACCCACAATGAACACTCTCAGCTACGACGCCACCGGCGCAGCCCGGAAGGCCCTTGAGCAGCACCTGCCCGCCCTGGTGGAGGACCGCATTGCCACCCGGATCTTCGCGAAGGACCACACCCTGTGGGGTCCCGATGCGGAAGCCGAGTCATCGGTCCGCCTGGGCTGGGTCGAGGCGGCTACCGTCTCGCAGCCCCTCGTGGACGGCATCCTGGAACTCCGCGATGCGTTGAAGGCCGAAGGCGTCACCCGCATCGTCCTTTGCGGAATGGGTGGCTCCTCGCTCGCTCCCGAGGTCATCGCCGGTACCGCCGGCGTCGAGCTGACCGTGCTGGACAGCACCGACCCCGAGCAGGTCGGTGCTGCCCTCGCGGACCGCCTTTCCGAAACCGCCATCGTGGTTTCCTCGAAGTCGGGTTCAACCCTGGAAACGGATTCGCAGCGGCGGATCTTTGAACATGCCTTCACCGAAGCCGGCATTGATGCCAAGAGCCGGATCATCATTGTCACCGATCCTGGATCGCCGCTGGACAAGGCTTCCCGCGAGGCCGGCTACCGGGCCATCTTCAACGCGGATCCCAATGTGGGCGGGCGTTACTCTGCCCTCACCGCGTTCGGGCTGGTTCCGTGCGGTCTGGCAGGGGTGGACATCCAGTCCTTCCTCGACGAGGCCGAGGAAGCGGCAGAAATCCTCAACGAGGACGCCCCGGAGAACATCGGCCTTGCGCTTGGAACGGCGCTTGGCGGTACCAACCCGCTGCGGGACAAGATTGTCATCGTCGAAGACGGCTCCGGAATCGTGGGCTTCGCCGACTGGGCTGAGCAGCTCATCGCGGAATCCACCGGCAAGCTCGGCACCGGCGTCCTGCCGGTGGTCGCCGGCCCCTCCGCCCCGGAGGTCACCTCCGGCGCCGAAGACGTCCTGGTGGTGCGGCTGGTAGGTGCGGATGCCGACGTCGAACTCGGTGAAAACGAAGTTGCCATTGCCGGCGGCCTTGCCACCCAGATGATGGTGTGGGAGTTCGCCACCGCCGTGGCCGGGCGCCTCCTGGGCATCAACCCGTTCGATCAGCCGGACGTGGAAGCCGCCAAGGTGGCTGCCCGCGGCCTGCTGGACGCTCAGCCGGAACCGACGCCGGCCGCCTTCACCGACGGTGCCATCGAGGTGCGCGGCGGGGACTGGCTGGGGAACGCCGCCACGGCGGCGGAGGCGGTCACCGCCCTGCTCGCGAAGCTGGACGCCAACGGTTACCTCAGTGTCCAGGCCTACTTTGACCGCCTTGCGTTTTCGCAGCTTGAGGGCATCCGCGACGAACTGGCGCAGGTCAGCCGCCGTCCGGTCACCTTCGGCTGGGGACCGCGATTCCTGCACTCCACCGGACAGTTCCACAAGGGCGGACCCGCCATCGGCGTTTTCCTGCAGGTGACGGCCGCGTCCGGCCAGGACCTGGCCATCCCCGACCGCCCGTTCACCTTCGGGGAGCTCATTACGGCACAGGCCGCGGGTGACGCCCAAGTCCTGAGCGAACACGGCCGCCCGGTCCTGCGCCTGCACCTCACCGAGCGTGCAGCAGGCGTCGCCCAGCTCCAGGAGATTGTTTCCGCGCTTGCCGGCCAGGCAGCATCCGCCACTGAAAGCTAAGGCACTAAACCAACCATGCCAGATACTTTGAACGGCAAGAGGTCAGCGGGCAGGAGCGGGAACCCTTTGCGGGATCCGCGGGACCGCCGTCTGAACCGGATTGCCGGACCGTCGTCGCTCGTGCTCTTCGGAGTCACGGGTGACCTCRCCCGCAAGAAGCTCATGCCCGCCGTGTATGACCTCGCGAA